>WHTT01000049.1 GCA_009377605.1 Luteitalea sp. | reverse complement strand
TGGCTGATTTGCTCAGGCGTAAGCACGGCGGCGCTGTTGAGCCGACGCAAGTCCTGTAGGACGTCGGTATGCTTCTCCAGCAGGCTGTTGATGTTCGCGGTCTGCGGCACATCCGTTGTGATCGGATTTCCACCCTGGTCGACAATCGCGCTGGTCCTCGTCTCTGTCGCGGTGCGGTCGAGCAGGTTGCGGATGGATTGCGGCACATTCGGCGACGTGAGGTCGGTGCCCTGATTTCTCAGTTCGGTCCGGATGGCGGCGTTCAGGCTCTCGGTCGGCACCGACACGCTGTCGGTCGGGTCGATCGCCGCGCGTAGTTCGCGCGTATGTTGATCGGCTGCCGCCTGCTCGGTGCCGCGAATTTCGCGGAGGCCCGCGCCGGTACGAGCGCGATCCACTTCCGGCAGGCTCTCGCCCATTTCCCGGATCCGCCCTTCGGTGCCGGCGATTCCCCGCTCAACAGCCGTTTGCGCGCCGCTCACCCGCTGGCTGGCCGCGCGGCCGACAATGTCCTCTGGCGGAACAGCGCCCGCCGGCGGCGGGGCTACCTCGTCGGCGAAGCCGCGAATCGCTCCCGCGCTCTGGTCGTGCCGGGCCTGCGCCGTACGAAGCTGGTCGCCGGTCGCCTTGCCCCCGATCTCCACCTCTTTGTTGAGCAGCACCGGGTCGTTCGTGCGCTGCGCCAGGCTCGGCTCGAAGCCGGGGATTCGCTCTTTGAGCGCGTCGACCCGGGTCATCTCCTGCTGGGTACCCGGGGACCGTAGTATCGGCGCGACTTCTTCCGCCACGGCGCTCACCGCTTGCTGCCCGCGTTTCTCGGCGGCGCGAGCGCGGACGCTTTCCGGGATGAACTTCGCTTCGTCCGGTACGAAAAGGTGACTGAACTTTTGCGCGGTGGCGGGGGCGGCTTTCGCCAGCAGCCTCGTAGGCGACACCATGCCGTAAGTGGCCGGCGCCATGCCGCCGAGCACGCCCGCCAGCGTTTGCCCCACAACACCTTGGTCATTGTCCTTGGCGATCTGCTGGCCCGCCCCGGCGCCCACGTTGCTAACCACATCCGATGCGGTTGTCGCGACCGGCTTCTGGGCAAAACTTTCGAGGATCGAGTTGACGGAGCGGCGGCCCGCCTCCATCAGCGTAGGCGCCGCCTTTTCCGCCACGCGCACGCCTGCGCCCGCTAAGCCGGCGCCGCCGGCGAGCAGGGGAACCGACTCGCCGACAAATTGGCCACCGGTTTGCAGACTGCGGCCGATCGGCGTTTGCGGCTCGGGTACAGGATCGGCAGTGTACTGCTTGATGAGGTTCTCGATCGGGTGCACGCCTTCGCCACCAAGCGCCTTGCTGGCGAAATACGGAACCACGTCGAGCGCGCGGCCCGCCGTTTCGGCCAGCGCGGTGTTGAACCCCTTGAACGGCTGCAACGCTTCCGCCGCGAAGCCGGTGTCCGGCGGCTGGAAACTGGGCGCTTGCTCCGTGGGAGTCAGCTCCGGCAGCCCCTGCTCAGGGGTTATGCCCGCCTCCGGCGTGTCGAACTGGTCGAAGAAGTTCGGTCGCGCCGTGGGTTTCAACGGTGCCCCTGCCGGGGCGTCGAACTGGTCGAAAAAGTTGGCCATCACTGGCCCCCGAGCGCACGATCCGCGGCGCCCGGCCCGTACTTCTGGTCGAACTGGTACTGCAACCGCGGGTTCGTTCGCAGAGCCTCGATGGCGGCGGGCGGGGGTTCAGCCGCTTCGGGCGCTGAACCTTGCGGAGCCGCAGGAGCGCCATCCGCCGGCTCGGTCAACATCCCGAGCGCCTTTTCGTTGTCATTGAGCGCAGCCTGGTACTGCTCGCGCAAGCGCCCCGGCGCGGTTCGCACCAGGACTTCACGCAAACGCTGGTTCTCCGTCGAGAGCTGGTCGACCAGTGTGCCGATCTTGTTGGCTTCCGAAACCGGGTTCTTAAGGAAAGCATCTCCGGGTAACAGGGCCATAACGCGCCGCTGCTCCTCTACCGGGAACTCGCCCCTCGACGAGCTTTTGAACGCGCGCATGATGGTCTGGTTCATCAGGTTGAGGCGGGCGCGTGAGCGCTCGATGTTCGCGCCGACTTCGCCCGCGTACCCTCCGGTGATCATGCCCCACAGCCGGTTCGCCTCAGCCTGCCCGAAGGCCACCGGACCCGTTGTACTGAACGCATCCGCGGCGGCGGCGCTCGTCTCGGCCGGCGGTGTTGCCAATGGTTGCGTCAGCCTTTGGTTCTCTTGCTCGGTTCGTGCCTCCCCGACGGCGACGCGCGGGTCGGTGGGCAGCCACCCCCCGGTTGCTGGAACGGTGCTGCCGTCTGCCTTGGTGACGGTGCGGTTTCCGTCGTAAGATATGCCGGCCTCGTGTGTAAGGGGGTTAGTCATCGGGCGCCCGATGGGAGGCGCGGTCGGCTGCCCGCCGATAACCGATTGCGCGGCTGGCGGGAGCGCCTGTACGGCCTCGGGGGTCGCCCCGTACTGCTGCCCGAACGCGCCTTGGTACTCGGTGCGCGGCAGCACCGGCGTCTGGCCGTAAGCTTCGCTCTGTGGCGCAATAATCGGCCCCGTCGGCCCCAAGATGTTCGTCGGCTTCATCCCCGCGACACGTTCACGGGAGGTGTCCGACGCTGCCGCGCGAGCGGCCGCTGCGTTGAGCGCCTGTGTCACCCCCGTAGGCGTACTGCCGAACGACGTACCCGGCACCGCCATCATGGCTGGCGTCCACGTCGATGGATCGGTCGGGTTCTGTAGAACGGTGCGGCCTTGATTGTAGCCGAATCCCTTCTTCGGATCGATGCCGCTCAACACCATCAACCGCGTCATCTCAGCAGGGTCAGCCCCACGAGCTGCAGCGTCCGCGAAAAGTGGAATATTGGTGTTCTCGCGCTGAAGCCCCTGCAACTTTCCTCGCGCCAGCGCGCCCGTCATCTGGCCGGGGCCGAACGCCGTCTCGCCAAGTTGGGCGAGAACCTTCCCGAGCGGGTTGTCGGTGTTGTATGAGTTTACGATCGTTGGCACGTTAGCGGCCCCACGGGAATGCGGTGGATGCGCCCCACCACGGAGCGGCTGGCGCCGCGGTCGACACCGCATGGCCGAGCGCCTTCGGGGCGCTCGCGCCAAACACCGCTGGGTTCAAGCCACCAGCCGCCGCGCCCCCGAGCGAGCCGAGCCCCTGCAAGATGCCCCCGAGCCCTGACGGCGGCCTGCGGTTTGCGTAGCCCACCAGGTCTTGCTCCAGCGGCAGCATCGAGGTGTTGGCGCGCGAGAAGTTGTTGAACGTGTCGATCATCCGGCCGGGCTGGAGCATCGCGCGGTCGTTCTGGCCCCACGTGTCGCCGTAGGCCGAGAACTTACCCTTCGCCTTCGCCTCGTTGGTGGCGTCGTTGAACGCGCTCAGCATCCGGTTGGCGATCTGGCCCTTGACGACCGACGGCGCATTGCCGGACAGCGGGATCGCGCCGGCGTCGGCCGGCTGCGCGTTGGTGTCGATGGCCTGCGAACGCTGCTCGACGTTCTCGGCCTGCTTGGCGGTTTGCTTCGTCTCGTCGAGCTCGCCGCGCGCCTTGGCGGCTTGTTCCTGGTTCTGCGCGTGGAGGTTCCGCTGCCGCTCCATGTACTGTTCGAGCACACGATTGCGGGCTGCGGCCTCGTTGGCGGCGGAACTCTGGGCTTCACTTTGCTGGAGCAAGCCGCCGCCGGCGGACGCCGCGGTGCTGGCGAGCATGATGCCGGCTGTGATTGGATCGCACATTATCGGTAACCCCCGCTACCCGGCGGGAACAAAGACCGCACATCGTGCGCGATGTTTTGAGATTGGTAGCCTTGCATTTCTCGGCGATCACCAAGGCTCATGCCCAAACCCCCGTAGGAACGTGCTCCCTCGGGGAGAGTGTTCGGGTTCGCGAGCCCCGCACGAGTCGTGTTGTAAAACGCACGCTCTTGCTGGCTCTGCCCGCCGGACATCGCGGCGGCCAACGCCTCCAAAAGCTGAGCGAGCGTACCTTCGCGACCGGGAAGCGGAGCGTATTTCGGGGGAAGATCAGGCATTACTTATACACCGCCGAACTGCCACCGCCCGAAGACGGCGCAAAGAAGCTCCTGACGCGCCCGCCGGCCGGGTTGTACGCGTCGGCGCGAGCGAAGTTGGCGAACGGCGCCAGCACGTTGCCGAACAGGTCGCCAAGCTGTGAAGTCGATTGCGGCGGCGTCAGCGCGGTTGTCTGACCGAGCGCCTGCGCGGCGATCATCTTGGGATCGGCGGCCGCTTGGTTAAGCGAGTAGAGATTCGACTTCGACTTCTCGACCCGGTCCCGGAACGCATTCTCGGCGTCGAAGGCTTCGTTGGTGGCCCGGCCAGTCGCCTCGGTGCGCGTGCGCTCCAGGTCGCCGAACGCGTTGCCGGCGATCGAACTGTTCAGCACACCGCGATCCGCCAGCATGGCGGACAGCTTGCCGCTGGACTTGTCGTACTGCCTCTGGATCTGCGGCGTCTGGGTGCCGAGGTAATCGCTCCGGACACCCTGGTAGTACGGGCCGTCGAACTGTCGGAAATTGCGGTCGATCTCGCGCTGGCCGGTTCGGACATCCCCCCGGCGCTCCTTTTCCTCCTGCCGCATCCGAATGCGGTCTTGCCCAGCCTGCTGGCGCGAGGCCGCGCCGGGGTCACCGAAAATGTCACACACGGGATGGCCCCCTGGATTGGCCGAGCGGGAACCGCCCGATTTGCGGAAGCGCCTTCACGGCCTGGTCGTAATTGGCTTGGTTTGCGTCGAACGGCGCCGGAGCGTTTGCGGGGTTGAGCGCCGGGAACCGCCCCACCTGGGGCAGCCGCTTCGCCGCTTGATCGTAGTTGGCTTGGTTCTCGTCGAACGGCGCCTGCGCGGGGGTCAGCCCCCGCTCGCCCAATTCGAGCCAACCGGTAGCCGTCTTCGGGCGTTCCTGCCCGATCGTCTGCCACACGTTGCCGGAAGTGGACTGGCCGCCGGAGTCACCGAAAATGTCACACACGAAATCGCAAGCCCAGACTTTGGGAACCGGGGCGGCGATCTCCGGGGCATACGTCCGCGTGGCTAGAGTGTAGACTATTAGGCCGGCGTAGGCAAGCCCGTGTCTCGCTTTTCGACAACCGGCGCAGGAGCTTCCAGCGGCTTCAGCCGGAACAGCAGAGCTTGGCCGTTGTATTCCCCCATGAACTCGTAACCGAACAGCTTGTGCCACCGAACTATGTCCGGGTGCCGGGAGTTGGTGTAACTGTCGAATTTGACGCCCGGGTACAAAAGCTGCAATGTTTTCATGTATTTACGGGCAATCAACATGGTTCGTAAGCCATGCTCGAAGAACGCCTGACGGTAGCGCGTCCACGTGAACCGGGTGTATGGATCGCGGTTTGCGGGGATATGCCCCAAAACAGCGATCGGCTCGCCACCCCAAATGAGGGCGTCGACCGGCCCTTGCTTGCACAGTTCCCGTGTGAGCGGGAGGGCCTGCCACCACGTCTTGCCCCGTAGGACTTCAGATGCCGATACTCCCGACAAATCCGCCATCACGGCGTGAACGTCGGCCAACGTGGCCTCGCGGATGAAAGGCTTCACCGTGATTCATCGCCTTTGAAGTGCATCGACGCCGTCGAGATTGTCGCAAGCCCGCCCTTGGTGCACTCGAATTCAAACGCGAATTGCGCCGTTCGGGCCGACACCGGGATGTGGGGGATGACCGACGTATTCTTGTAGATGCGCCCGATCTCCACCTTCTCGTCTTCGTCGTTCGGGTTGACCAGCACTTTCACAAGCCATTCGTTCTGACACGAGATATCGAACCCGGTGATTTGCTTCTCGGTGTTGGGAGCGTCCGCATCCATGAACGGCGTGCTCACCAGCACGGGCATCTCGTCGGCTTCCGGGTACTCCACATGGCTCTGCCCGCCGTAGAGGTAGATTATGTCCCCACCACGGCAGTACAGCCGGCGGCCTCTGCGTACGAAATCGGTGATCGGCACCGGCGGCTCGTAGAAGCTCCACGCCGTTATCTTGCTGGCCGGAAAGAACGACAGCACGTAAACTCTCTCTCCAAGAGCCAGCCAGAACCGGCTGTCGCTGGGCTCGATGGTGGCCACTGCTTGGCTCGCGACCGTCGACGCCAACACCGCGAGATGATCCTGGATAAACGTATCCAGCGGGGCGCCGATGTCCGTCACGAAAGAGGCGTTGATGGTGTCGCGCGCCCGGATCGACCGAATACCGTTTGAATCGAGATAGTAGACATCGTTGTTGCCGTAGGTGATAACCGACCGCCCCGAGTGCGTGCCGGTGTTGTCGAGCGTCTGTTCGTGCTTGATCTGCTCGGCGTCCGCGAAGATCGCGTACATCCGGACCTGATCCTTAGCGAATAGCGCGATGAGGTTCTGGTACTCGGCCGCCCCCACCAGGATGCCGGACCCTTGCGATTCGTTCGACGTGTCGATCGTGACGGCGCCGGACGACGCATCGCTATCCGTCCAGTTGGTGGGATCGTTGAGCTTGGACCCGCGCAGCAGCGTCTCGGCCAGTGCCCAGATGCGGGACTTGTAGGCGAACACAAACGCACCCGCCGAGCTGCCGCCATCGCCGGTCAGCGAGTACGATGTGCCCTCCACCGTGACGGTGTACAGGTCGGCGCCCTCGTAAGTTCCGCCGAGCGCGATCGTGTTCTTCTGGCGTCTCGCGTTAGCGTGATTGACGCCGCCTGAAAAATTGGTCTCGTTGACGGTTACCGCGCTGTTGTGGTTGGTGGACATCGAACGCCCGTTGGCGGCTGTCCCCTCGCCGACCGGGGCTTTTATGAATATCTGATTGCCGTCGCGGGTCGCCGTGTACCCGTGGACCGCCGTCTTAGCGTTGATCTGGCTCTTGGTTTCAGCGGTCAACCGGCCTTCCTGCGTGGGTATGGGGTTGACCGCCACCTCCGCGGCGGCCTTCAGCAATTGCACGCCGTTGCTGGTCGTGATCTGGGCGATGCGCGGCTTAATGGTTGCGCTCCCCGGCACGTTGATTGTGACCCGCCCCTCGGCGCGCACCTCCGCGACTTCCTCGACGGCGGCCTGCGTCTCGGTGTTGACGGCTGTTTGGTCGTCCACGCCGCCCGCGCCGTTGATGGCCGACGCCGAGATGGTGATTTCCTCGCCGGCGGTGCGCGCTTCGAGCAGGATCGAAGCACCGGAGGCGGTAGCCGAAACGTCTTCCGATTCGTCGATCTTGGCCGCCAGGTTGGAGGCAAACTGCGTGAAATCGCCCGACGCCGGGTCGAAGTCCGATACCAGTACGCCGTCGTAGAAGTGGTACGTCGTGCCGTCGTCGAACGCCGCGACGACGTACAGCTTGCCCGCAAATGCCGCGACACCCAGAACTTCCGTCATGACGGGATCGCCGGGCGCCTGGAGCCGCTGGTAGTTCACCCCGTCGGGCACGGACGCTTCGAGGTCTTCCGACCCGAACACGTATATGTCTTCGCGCAGGCGGGCCATGCTGTGCGTGCCGGCCGGAAGGGTGAACGTAGGGACGAACCGCTTGGCGCGCTCGATGTCGCCGCCGCGCGTGATGTGGGCGTTCTTGAGCACCCACAGCGTACCGGGAACACCCGTCACCCGGGGGCGGCGGCGGTCGAGCCCGAATTTGAAGTCTTTGATGTGGAGCTGGGCCATTTACTGGGGCCGGTCTTTGGCGTGCGAACGCTGCATCGCCGCCGCTATGGCTTGAGAAATCGTTGGGTACTGCCCCGTGGGCTCGTTCACGCCCCACCGGTGCATCTGAACCGCTGCGTCGGGGGGCAACTCCACGCCGTTCACGATGGAAGGCATGTTTGTGTACGGGCCGCCGCCGACGGTGATCGTTCTCTCGGTTGAGAAACTGCCATCGCCGTTGTCAATAACTGGGCGCGACCAATCAATCGGCCGTTCCCAGATCGGCGGTGTCATTGCGGCAAGACGGCGGAATAACTCCTCCATCCGTCACCGCCCCACCAGCACCGCCAGCGTGAACGGCTTCTTTTCCAGGTGGCCGCCGAGCGTGTAGGTGCGGCTGCCGCCCTTGCTTCGCCCCTTGAGCCGCGTGTAGAGCGCCTGCGCGGCCGCCCCCTTGGCGCCGGCGTCCTTGCTCTCCTGCCGCGCCAGCAGCTCGGCCGCGCTGAACAGCACCACGAGATTGTCGTCGAGCAGGCAAATGTCGCTGTCGTTCACGAGCCGCGTGAACTTCCGGAAGCCCGTGAAGTGGAGCTTCTGGTCATTCGTGTCGGGGATCGGCCAGACTTCGATCTGTTCCGCGTCACCGGTGAACCGCACATCCCACTTCAGAACGGGGCCGTTGCGCTCGTCTTCTTCGCTGTCGATTGAGTTATAGTCGTTGGCGTCTATGCCTCGCTCGACCGGGTAGGAAAGGCCCGACCACCGGACATCGATCCGCTCGATCCGGTCATAGTCCATCGGCGCGGGGATGTCGGGGTCGGATGGCACCGACGGCGGGTCGTAGTAGCGTTCGCCCTGGAGCAGCGGGATGGTTGCGAACTGGCGCAGATGCGGCCAGTCGTAGTCGGCGTAGAGGGCTTCGTAGTTGCGGTTGATCGTGCGCTTCAGCGACGCCACGTCGCCGGTGCTGACCGCTACGTCATTGGTGCGGCCCAGTTCATCACGTAACATCGTGACCATTTCGAGGAACTGGGAACCGCGCACTGGTTACGCCTCGATCTGCGCCGGCTCTGCCTTGGGGAGCTTGGTGCGACGAACGTCCTTCATGGCTTCCAGATCAACGATCTCGCCCTCGTCATCCACGACCGGTGTGACCGTGGTGGCCAGCTGGATGTCGGAGACTTCGCGCGGCAGCGCGGTGCCGATGCCGAATATGCTGTTCACCAGCACTTCGCCGGAAGTCTTGGACGACGTGTATCGGCGCGCCAAGTACGCGCGCTCCTGCACATCGTTGCGCCGAGCGGCCTTCTTGGATTTGGTCGGCACGATATCGACAACGCCGGGATTGCCGCGCTCGTTGCCGCCGTGAATCTTCTGCAGCACTTGGATCTCGGCTGCTGTCACCGTCTTGCGAACCTGATTTTCCTTGGAGCCGTGAAGCTGCACGGTGCAGTCGTAGAGGGGTCGTAGGTCAGACATCGATCACCTTCTAGTGGGGAGAGAGGTGCAGTTCTGCACCTCTCTCAGTTTTCAACTTAGCCAGCGAACTGGTCGATGCCGCGGTTCGCCGGATCAGGCAGAACCACCAGCAGCTTGAACGACGTGGAGCCGTCGGCCCCCGTGTTCGGGTCGTAGGTGCCGCGCACGTCGCCGGTCGTACCCGTCGGCGTGGTGTTGACACCCAGAACCAGCGTGCCGGCAACCGCCGCTGCGCCATCTTCGAGTTCGGCCAGCACATACGCCGCGCTGCCGATGTAGGCCGGCAGGCCGAGCACGTCCAAGGTACCGACCGAAGCCCCCGTGATGGTCGCCGAGGTCGTGACCTCCGTGACCTTCTTGAACGCCTTCGTGCCGGTGTGCCCTGTACCAGAGGCCGAAACCTCGACCATCACGTTGCCGTAAACGTCCTCACCCGTGATGGTGATGACCGCCGTGTTGGTCCACGCCCCCACAAGAGCGCGGGGCGCGTCCATGATGGCCTCGCCGCCAGACACGAGGATGCCGTCCAGGTCGAACGCCGTTCCCACACCCGTGACGGTTTGGGATTCCGCCACCCCGTTCGGGTCCGCCGTGACAGGCGCACCCAAGTCGATCAGGTATACGTCCAACGGGACGGTCGCGATCGGCAACTCGAACGCGCCCGGGGCCTGGTCGTCGGACCCGAGAATGTCGAGCTGCGCGTTGATGCGCGAGCCGGCCGCGATGGTGGTCGACCCATTGTAAGTGACGGTGATCTCCGACGCGCCGAAGGACAGCGAAATCTCGCCGGCCGCCGCCGTGTAGAGGTACTGATGGGTGTCAACCCAAGCAGCGTGTTTGTTGCCGCCCGCGAACGTACCGGACGACGTGTTCTCGGGGTAAGCCACCGTGAACGTGCCGGCCGTAACGACCGCCGAGGAGACAGTGGTTTCTACGATCTTGAAAGTCATCTGTTTTCCCCTTAAGCGATCGAGTACACGCCGTGGCAGTTGCGCTGGTCACAGACCAGGCCACCAACCCACGTCTTGGCGCGATACATGACGTACTTCTCGGCAGGCCGAGCCGGCTTGTGGTCCTGCATGGACTCGCCCTCGATCGCCATCGGGTAGATGTGCCGAGAGTCGAGCGCGTACAGGTACTTCGACTTCGACATGTCATCGAGCGTCGGGTCGTACATGATCGGCTTGCCCTTGAAGGCAATGTCCGCCACGCTGGCGTCGATCGAGCCCTTGTTGGCCCAGCCGTCGAGCGTGTAGTTGCCCTTCGCGCGAAGTTCCTGCTCGAACCAGTCCATGAAGTCGGAACCGGCCAGGAGGACATCCGGGCGGCCGCCGAAGCGGCGGAGCTGCCGGAACTCGCGCTGAAGCGTCTGCACGACGTTCTGATCGGCAGCGGTCGTCGCCGTGAGCGCGAGCGCCGCACGGTTGCGCCACCAATCGTTGGCCACCTGGTCGATGCCGCCGACCGTCACCGCGCTGGTGGGGTCGTCGAGTACGAAGCTGGTGAGGCCGGGCACTTCCTTGGCGTCCTGGGAACCGTCTTCCCAAAACATGTTGTTCATGCCCCGCTCGCCGCCTTCCTGCATGTCCTCGACCTTGTCGTCGAGCAGGTTGGCAAGGCGAATCATCTCACCTTCGTGGGCGGTGGTGCTCTGCTCACCAGGCGAGATCGAGATGCCGTTCTTCAGCAACTCGTGCTTGGTGACCTTGATGCCCCAGTGAACGAGCTTCCACGGGTACACGGCGGTCTTGATATTCGCCGGGTTGCCGTAGCTGACATCGTCGTCGTGCTCGAAGCCCTGAATGTCCGTGGTGTAGATACCCTTCACCCGGACAGTCATGTTCTCCAGCGCGCCCGGGAAGGACTTCTCCTTGCCCATCAGCTTGTCGAACAGCGGGCGATCCTGGATCGTCTGCTTGACGATCTTGCCCTTCTTGAAGTGGAAGTCGATCGCGGCCTGGGCCGCATTCTCAAGTTCTGCTACCGTAAACGGCATTTCCTCTACGCCTTCGTGTTATCCGTCACGACGCGAGCCGCTGCTTGATCGCCTCAAGCACGCTTGTTGGCTCCGCGACCGCGCGGTTCGAAGTCTCACCGGAGTTGTTGGGTTTCACTTCAGTGACCGCCGGTCGGAACCGCTTGATCTCTTTGGTGACCTTGTCGTGGATGCCGTTCAGCATCTTGGACAGGTCATCATTCGACCGCGGGTAACCATCCCGACGAACATGAAGCTCGACCAGTTCGTGAACTCGGTCAGCCTTCAAGTGCCAGTCAGGATCCGAAGTACGTTTTGCCGTTTCCCACTTAGTCGCCGTGTCAGAAACCGTCCGAACTATGTCGGCCTGCTCACGCTGCCGTTTGTCCTGCTCCGTCTGCTCGGCCGTCTTCTGGGCACGAACATCGGCGAAGTGGGTACGACTGCGAAGCTGAGCCATCTCCTGAGCGTGTTCCTGGGTGACATACCCAAGACGAACTTGCTCTTGCAGGTCGGCCGGTAGAACAGCGCCCGCCTGCTTTTGGAAATGCTCGACGATGGGGCCGAGTGCTTGAAGCACCCCGTGGGGATCAGTGCCTTCCTTTATCAGCGAGACAATCCGCAACGTGTTGTTGAACTCGTCGCTAGACAGATTGGTCTGCTGCATGTAGGCGCGTAACTGGTCTGCTTCCGCCGCTTTTGGCTTGAGGCTTGCGACCTCGTCCGTCAGCGTTTTCCGCTCGTTTGCCAGATACTCGATCCGACGCCTCGTCTTGCCGGATAGTGCGGTCAGCTCCTCTTCGGTAACGTCGGGTGGCTCGCCGTCGGGGTCTTCCCCCTCGGGCTTGTCCTTCGTTTCCTGGGTTTGCGAACCTGGCGGGGGTTCTTCAGCCTTCGGAGCCAAGGCAGCCTTTACGCTGTCGAGGATCGTAGGCTCTGCGCCACTCGCCGCTGACGAATCGGCTTTTGCGTCGGAAATGCCTGCGGGTGATTCAGGCGTTACACCCTGGGTAACGGTACTCTCCGCGGCTTGCGCCGCAGCGTCCGGGGACGAATCCGGCATTACGTCTCCATTTTCAGGGCGCTCGCCCCAAGGCCTCGTAAGGCCCTCGGGCAAGCGTCATGCCAATCTGTAGGTCTACACCTATCACATATTCCGACAGGCTGTCAAATCTGCGTGAGGGGCTACATCACCCCCGGCGCCTGACCGGTCATCGGCCCCGGGAACGCCGGCTGCCCGCCGGCTTCGTTCTCGTTCTCCTGCGGCCCTTGGGCGTTATTCGCTCCTTCCGGCCCCTGCTGGCCGGGATCGCTCTCAGCGCCCTCGCCGGCCCCGAATGGCGAAATCGGCTTCGACGCCATCGCGTTCATCGCGGTGATCGACGGCGCCCCGGCAACGTACAGTTCCTCCATGTCGATACCGAGCAATTCGGCGTACTTCTCGGCCAACGGTTGCGGGTTCACGCCCGGTAGCTGGATCAGGTACGGTAGCGCCCGCTCCATGTTGGCGAGATCGGCGGCTTGGTTCGGCCGGCCGCTCGACCCCGCCTTGATCTCCAGCAGCAAGTCCTTGGCGATCTCCTCGCGGGTCGGCGGCGCATCCGGCCACACAGCACCGGGGCCAGCGATCTCGATAGCGGTATCCTTGGTGACTTCCAGCAGCATCAACTGGCCAGTCGCCTTAGCGAGCGCGGACAAGAACTCGTCCAGGTCGTCAATATTGTCGGCGATCGACGACATGCGCGACTGCTCGGCGATCGACGATTCGGTGGCGGTGCCGCCCGAAAGCGACCCCAGATTGGCCTCCTGGGTGCCGACTGCACGAAGCGCGTCCTGGTACGCCGTCTCGACCTCGTACTGATTCGGGTCGATCCCGACGTGATCGAACTTCTGGACCTTCTTGTTGATGTCCTCGTTCGGCGACAAATTCACCTCGATGACGGCGTGCGCCGGCGCGGACTCCATTCCCTTGAGATCGGCGTCTTCCAACGATCCTTTCCCCGCGAAATACTTCGGCCGGTTCGCGTGCCGATGTTCCCGCCGCGCCTCCCGGGCGCGGTTCATGTCGAACTGCGCATGGCGCATCAGCCACACGTCGGACTGTGGGTATTTCTGGTTCTCGTGCTCCACCTCGTTGAATACGAGCGGGAACAGCGGGAAAAATCGCTCCAGCTTCACGTCAGACGCCTGCGGCTCGACGACGAAATCCGGATAGCCCTCGATCAGCACGAAGCACTGCCGGTTTCGCTTGTCGTGAACCTTGTGGACCCGGCACATGGTCATTTTCTTGTCGCCGTTGCGCTTCTCGGCGCTCTTGTACTTCGTGTAAGCGTCCTTCAGATCGAGCGGTTTCCCGTCCGCGCCGTTGTACGTTTCCGCAACTTGCCTCGGCGTCATGTCGAACCAGCGGGAATACCAATTCGCCCCACGAAGCGTCTTCAGGTTCTTCAGGTTCTCGTCGATGATGATGTTGCGCGGGTTCGGCCAATCGAACACCGGCCCCTCGCGAACGACCAAGCTCTCTTGCTGCTGCAGGTCTTGCAGATTGAGCCGCAATTCTTCAATGGTCGGGCTGTCTTCTTCCAGTTTGCCCTCGGCCATCTGCCCCATCGCGGCCTCGGTGGCCTTGATCTTGGCCGTCACGTCGGAAATCTGCGCGTCCACATCAGGCCGCGGCTCTAAGATGCGCTGGTAGCCAAGCTCACAGAAGCCAACCGAACACACCTTCGTGCGCCGCACGAGCGCCTTCAGTTCAGCCTTGAAGTCGCAATCCTGCTCGCCGGTGTAGTGGCCCCATAGGATTTCCAGCGTCTTGCCAATCTTGTCGACCATCTTGTTGTATTGGTCGACCGCGACTATTTCCTGCGACAGCGCGTCCATCTCAGGGGGCAGCGGCGTCATGACGCCGGCTTCCGCTGCCTCCGCCTGCATAGCCATCGCCTGCTGGAGCATCTGAAGCGACTGCGGATCGCCGTCCCAGACCTGGTACATCAGTTGCTTGCGGCGCTTCGCGAGTACGCGAGGATCCTTGGCGTACAGCGCAGCGACGATCTGGTTGATGTGCCGCGGAATGATCGGCACCGTGTACTTGTCGGCGTCGACCCATTTCTTGTCGGCGCCCTCCGCCGCCCACTGCTCGCATTTGTCCATGCGCTTGAAGACGTGGTCCCAGTGCTTCCTGGCGCATTCGATACGCTCGAACCACTCCTTGACGAGCGCGGCGCGCGCCGGCTCGACCTCGGGGCCGACGCCGTCATACGACGTGTTCTCCGCCTGCGGGGAGTCCTTCACCCCCGGATCCATTACATCAACCACTTTCAGAACCCCGCTGACCCGGCGGCACGCTTCTCGGCGCCCGCCCGTTCCTTGGAACTTTTCAAAATCCACTCGATGCTGCCTACCGGCGGGCCTTCGGCCTCGTGTCGTTCGACAGGCGCCCTGATTTCCTTCATCAGGCCCAAGCCGATGTAGGCAAGCCAGTCCACGAAGTCGTCATGGGCGCCGGTCGGGAAACGCAGCATCTCGCCCCGCGCCTGCTGCCACCACGGGGCGAACCGCGGAAACCGCACCTTCCCCATCCGCATCCGGCCCTGGATCGCCCGGGCGCGAAGCGCCTTGTCGGTCTTGTGCGGGCTGATAGGGTCCAGCGCGACGTACACGCGCTCCTCGCGCATCCGCTTGAGCAGAAACGGCCCAAACGACTTCGATATGTTCTCGTCCTCGATCCACCACAGCATCGGCTTGTGGTTCTTGAACTGGATCAGCAGTTCGTCCACCGCCCTGTCGGTTGCAAATCTGTCCCGCACAAGGGTAGGCAATACCCAAATGTCATCATTTTCATCAATGCCCACGCACCCCATGACGGTGAAGTCGCGGTCCTGCTTGGTGCTGACCGCGTGATCGCTGGCGCCGTAGACGCGGAGGTTCTTGGGCAGCTCGTCCCGATCGTACTCGACCAGGTCGGCCGCCCGGAAGTAGTCACCGTCCTCGGGCGACGGCTGCCCCATGTAGAGCGACGAGAACCCGCGCTTGTCGAGCCGCTTGGCACGCGCCAGCCGCTCCAGCGAGTGCCGGTCTTCCCACAACGCGACAAGCGGCTTATCGCCAAACTGCGCGCGTACGAGATCGTTTTTCGGTGTCTCCAGTGTGAGCCCGAGGGCTTTCGCCAGATCTGGGTCAGCAATCACGGCGGGGATGTTGATGGACATCCAATCATCCGCGATACCGGCGTACTCTTTGTCGCGGTCGGGATGCTCAGGGTCGCAGAGACGGCCGATCAGATCGTCGCTGTTCCACCGCGTGTGGACCACCACCATCGCCGAATCGTTGTGAATGCGGGTGGACGCGACGCGCGTGAACCAATTCCATAACCGCTGTCGGTAGATGTCGGACTGCGCCTCCTCGTCGGACTTGATCGGGTCGTCGACCACGAAAATGTCGGCGGGCTTGCCGGTGCCCGAACCGCCGACGCCCACGAACGCGGCCTTACCGCCGGCGGCGGTGATGAGCATGTCCTTGGCCTTGCCGCCGGTACGCAGTTCGCACTCGGGGAAGACCTGGCGGAACATCGGCGACTCGACGATCGCCCGCACATCGTCGCCAAAGCCGTTCGCCATGTCCTGGTTGTAGCTCCCCAGGATCATGTTGATTCGTGGATTGCGGCCGATCTGCCACGCCGGAAAAGCCCGGCTGATGATCTGGCTCTTACCGGTCTGCGGGGCAATCGACAGCGCGAAATTGCGCGCGCCGGTCTTCGTCAGTATCTCGCGCCGGTCAATCTTATGCAGTATCTCGCAGAGCAGCCGCGCCTGTGGAGTGACCTGGTAAAGCGACTTCGCCGGGTCGTCGATATCCTCTGGGTCCGGCATCGTCAGGCGCATGAACGCCAACAGATCGTCGTGCGCCTCCCGCACCGCGATGAGGCGTTTCGTTGCCCTGAGAAGTTCCTGTTTGTCAGCGCTCACTTCCGCTTCCGTTCAGCCGGCCCCGAGCCGATCATCCAACTCTCGACATCGTCGAACGACCGCCGCACACCGTGAGGCGGGACCCGCGCCGATCGTGTGCGCGCCTGTTTCATGCCGCCACCGCCAGCATCTGCGGCGAGATGACGACGCGCGACACCTCACCAAACTTCTTGTGGTAGGTGATGACCTTGGCTGAGCGGCCGGCGAGCCACCCACCGTTCGCCGCGTAGGCATCCGGCGCGGACAACGTCTCGTGCCGCTCCACCTTCATGAGGTTGGTGGACTTGAGTTCGTCGGAGTGCAGATGCCCTATGTGGGCGTAGCTGTGCTTCGTGCGGCCGAACACGTCGCGGAACTGACCGGCGAACACCGAATCCACGTCGGCGATTTTGCGCTTGTGGCCGTGGTGATAGAACAGCGACGTTTCGCCGTGCTCGTAGCAGTAGTAGGTACTGGCGCTACTGTCGACCGTCACGCGCGGCTCATCCTCGAAGAACGCCGCGAACATCTCGCGCAGCCACGCGCCGCCGGCGGGGTCGTGGTTGGCGTCCGCCATCACGATGTGGACGCGCTCGTGTTTGGCCAGCAGCCTCGCAACGATCTGGCGCAAACACCGGATAACGACGCGAATCATTTTCTGTAATCGGCTGTCCGCGTCGAGCACGTGCGCGTGCGTCGGCGTGACGCTGAGGTGCGAGTCGTGGTGCAGCAAATCGCCGAGCTGCGCCAGGATGGCGGTAGCGGCCGGCGGTGACAGTTCGATCGCGGCGGTGAACCAATTGAGTAACGTCCGCTCGGCTTCTTTCAAATCCCACGCTTCTTTGCGGGCGTTTTCTTCCGGCCATGCCAGCATGCCAAAATGCAGGTCGGTGACGGTGAATTGATTGAGCAACTCGGTGTCGCCCGGCCGAAGCGGCGCCGCGACCGGCTCCGCCCGCGGGACTTCCTCCTTGAGCGCCGCCACCACGGCGCGCATCGCGGCTTCCTGCTGCTCGGCGTCAGGCATGTACCGCGGCCACGATTGAACTATGCGCCCTTCGGCGTCTACGTGTGCGGTGATCTTGCCGAGTACGTGTGTCGGCGGCGGTTCGTACCTCTCGCCGTGCTCTTGCTTCTGTGTGACGTGCTGACTGCCGTCCGGGGCGGTCGTGACCTTCGTTATCTCGAACCCCGGCATGGCCGGCGGTTCATCAAGCAACAGCCCCCGCCGCGCCGCTACCGCGAGCCGGGAATGGAACGTCCGGCGGTCAATGCCGAGCGCGTTGGCCGCCAAGTACTTGCGACCGTGCGTGTGGAGGGCGTCAACCGCCTCCTGTAGTACCTCGTCTGACAGCGGGGGCGTCGGCATCAGTCGGTCACCGCCACCACGTCCTCACAACCTCGATCGCGATGTTGGCGGCCCCCGCCAGCACAAACGTCATCACCGACACCACCTTGAGCCCAAATCGCTTGGTTCGCCGGTAGTCCTCGACGTGCGGGTGCATTTCCGCCACCTTTTCGACCACTGCGGGGAGCTGCGTCTTCATGTCGATCAGATCCCTTGCAATCGACTCGGTTTTCGCCTCGTGGGCGGCGCCGCGCGCCAATAGCGTCTTCACGGCGTTGTTAACCTCGCCCAACCGGAAAGACACTTCGTCGAGCGAGCTCATAACGTTGTAGGTTTCTGCGACATTTGTCGTCCTACGTCAAGCCGGTCACTTTCCTGTTGCGTCACCTCCCGGTTGCGCGCTAGACTGCCCCGCATGGTTGCTCTCCCGTGTCCCCACTGTGGGCACTTCCCCCGTATGGTCGCCCGCGAACCAGCGTGGATCTGGACGTGTGAGTGCGACCCGGTGCCGGAGCCCGATTACTACGCTCCCGACGAAGTGAGCGAAGCGGACGAACTGTACGGGCCGAAGTAATCACCCCTGAAACCCACCCGAGCACGCCGCGAAGTCGTTCGTGCTCTGAGGGGCGTTCAGGTTAGCGGTGCTGCCTGACGACAGGAAAAACTCCGGCTGCGTCGGAACGCTGCCCGTTGCGTTGAAGCCTTGCTTCACGTAGCATCCGACGATAGCCCCGCGCACGCTGTTGTTTATGCCGCTGATGCACTGATCCACCACGGTATTGTTGCGACTGAAGAACTCAGTCCCCATGATGGCGACCTGCTTAACCCCAGCGCCGGAAAACGTAATCATGTTGCCGTTTCCGGTCGTCAACTGGCAGCCGCTCATGCGCAATTGGACGGAGCTGTCGTCTGTCTTTCCGTTTTGCACAACCAAACTCTTGGCCTCTGAGCCAGCGGTGTTGCCTGCGTCCGCGACGCAGTTGCTGAAACCGACGTTGATGAACGAAGCCGGACCGCTAGACCCCATCGCTAGGCGAATGCTCGCGACCTCGGCGCGGTCGAACACGCAATTCGTGAAGACGCGATTCCCGATCAAGCGGCTGGTCGCCGAGATGTCCAAAGAAAAACCCATATTGGCGTTCGTCATGTTGAACTCGCAATTTTCCACCTTCCAGGCATCGCCTAGATTGTTCTCGCCGGGGTGCATCCAGATGCCCCGGCCACCCAAGTTGGTGCCTCCTCCAATCGAGCTGACGAACGAATTGGTGAGCTTGATGTTTGCGCTTCCCACGTCGTTGAAGGCCGCCTGAGCGCCTATCGTGCTGGCGGCGATCAGGTCGATGCGAATCCGATCCATATTTCCTTGGCGAGCATTCGTCTCATCAGCGACGTTACCCAGGATGATCCCATCGACACACCGATCAATTTTAACGTCATCGAGTTTCCAGTTTCGGAGGGCATTTCGTATATCGAACGCCGACCCGACCAGATCGGCGTCAGCGCCGGAGAGCAGCCCGTGGTCGATCCCGATGTGCGAAATATGCCAGCTACGCGCGATGTTTAAACTGTCCCCGATTCGGAAAACGTTCGTATTTGTGGTGCCGGTTTTTTTGATGATCGTCAGTTGCTGGTGCGCCCCACGGATTTCCCAATCGCTCGCCGTGATTGCACCCAGGACGCCACCCGAGACACGAGAAATGCCCTCGGGGACGAAGATTTTCTTGTATACATCCGAATTGAGCATCCCGACGACGGTCAGCCACGCAGTGCGGTCGTCCGTAGAGTCATCCAGGAGCATCCCGAACATCTTGGTGTTGACGGTCTCCTCGTCGGGCTCCCACCAGTCGTTTCCGGCGTCCTGGAACTTCGCAGTGTGGGTAGGCTCGGACGTGCTGACGTTGCGCCAGTGGCCATGGCCGCCATCGCCGAGCGACGCATAGCCGTGGACGTAGAGCCGGTCGTACGCCGACACGTCAGCCGCGGCCGCGGCCGTCGTGGTGGAAAACTGCGGAATGCTGCCGAGGTTCGCGAGCGTCGCGGGCGCGTCGCCAACGTCGAGCGCACCTTCAATCTCGAAATTGCCGAGTTGGTCGACCTCCCAGACCTTTACGCCGGCCGTAGACCCGCGGCGCAGGTACGCCGAAAGTTTGCCGGTCTGCGTCCCTGTTCTTTCCGCGAGTATGGAAGCGGTAAACTGCTCGCCCCCCGTGGCCACAGCAAGCGCCAAGACTGACTTGTTTCCGGTGCCGTCGTTATTGGATACTCGGGCCGAGTGGCCCAACTGCGCGTTTGTGAGCGTGCCGCCTACGGTGGTCGTAGCCGTGTCTGCGGTATTCCGCTGGAAGATTTGTGGGTTAGAGTTGACGAACGTATTGCCCGACGCCAAATGCGCCAAAACAGCCGGATCGGGCGTGAACTCCTGGCCTGTCAATATAAGGCCGGCACCGGCCATGTATGAATTGGCCGCCTGGGTCTGAACCCACGTGATATTGGTCGAGCCGACGGTCGGGGCTTCGGTGTTCGAACATTTCCATTTCGTGGCGGCGTTCGCGGTGCCCTCCAGCACCAGCACTTGCCGGCCGACGAACTCGTCCGATTCATCGTTGTCGGTCGCGCGAGTCGGAGTGCCTGTCGCCTCGACCGTGTAGACGCCGTTGTTCGTCGCGCCTGCCTGGTTCTTGATGAGGATGCGATCGCCGGTGGCGAGCACTACGCCGTCTACCGTGTCGCCATCCTCGAAGCTCGAAGCAAGCGTTCCGGCGACCACGGTCGCCACGCGCACCGGATCGAGATCGACAAACCCAGTCGCTAACAGCGTCTCGGCGAACACCTTGACGGCGTGCTCGGTGACGAGATCGGTTTCACTGTCGTCGCCGAGCGTCACGTCATTGCTGAGCCCGGCCACTGCCGCAGCGCCAAGCTCCAGTGCGGTGCGGGCGCCAGATGCATCGGCGGCGCCGGTGCCACCGTTGGCGAGCGCCAGGATGGACGACCCGACCGCCGCAGCCTCGGAGAGATCGATCGAACCGAACGCCAGTGCGTCGCCGGCGGCGCTGCCACGGAGAACCTGGTAGGCCGCGGCCTGCATATCGGCGCGATTGGCCGTGCTGTTGCCAGTGACGCCCACCACCGAGCGGGCGGAGCCTTGCGCCAACTTGGCATTCGACACCGCGTTGTCGGCGATGGTTACGACCCCTTCGGAGTCGACCGTGATGTCGCCCGACAGGGACAAGGGGTCGGTGGCCAGGTCCAGCAGGAGTTCCCAGAAGCCGGTGTTCAGGTCTTCCGAGAAATCCGCCGTGGACGTGTGCGACTCGATGGCGCGGTAGAGCGACGTGAAACTGATGACCGTATCGCCGACGACGTAGACGGTGCCGGCCGCCCAGACGGTGGCGGGATTGATGCCGACCAGTACTTCGGCTTTGAGCTGGTCGAACCCGACAGACTGGTTGGCGAGCGCGGTGTCGTCGCGCTGGATGAGCGCGAGATTGGCCAAAATCTCGTTGAAGGTGTTGACGACCGCGTTGAGCTCGGTGTCGAGCGTCTGCCCCGGGAGCGGGGTCGACGGCGAAAGCGCCTGGAGGTCCTGGAAATTGGCTACGCGTTCGTAGGGAGTCGGTTGTGCCACGTTGCGCCCGTGCGGTCAAACGCCGTGGGCGAAACGGCAGAACGTCCCTAGTGGATACTACACTGTCGGAATATGAGACGCAAGTAGGGCGCTAAAGCCCCGTCGCGTCAACGTGAACGTTCACGCGCCCGAGCGCGCCACCTGTAGCGCTGGCCGTCCCGACCTGTACGCGCAGGCCGACGTTGGTTGCGTCGACGCTGTGGACACGCATGAAATCGACAACAAAATCAGTCACAGCCGTTTCCAGGGACAGAGACGCCACAACCTGCAAGAGTAAAGGCGTCTTCGCAAGACCGTGAGCGATTGTGACGGTCTTTAAGCCGGTCGAATCCAGTTCAAACGTCCCAGACAGTTTCGCCTGGGTCTTGTACCCCTTTACGGCGCTGAAGATGTTCCCTGTCCCGCCATCGGACACCACCTCGACTTCCCCGCCACAAACCACGTTGTTGTTGGCACCAGAGGCAAATTCTAAATCCGAGGTGTCGTTGTCGGTGCAGATGTTATCGCGGTAAACGCCATCGTCAGCAGCGGACACGATGCCCTTGTCGTTCCCGGTGACGCGATTGCCGTGTACAATGGCGCGGGAATTGTTGAGAGCAACTTCAATGCCTGTGCCGCACCCCGTAATGTGCTGCCCCTCGATCAAGCTCTCCACCCCATTGCCCGCGGCGTGAACGCCGCGTTCTGCCCCCTCTACATAGCCTGGACCAATCGACAAAGCGCCTTCTTGGTCGTGGATACCGCGTGTATTCGTGACACCAGAAGCCCCGGGGGACGCGATCAGGCGGTGGCCGTAGACATAACTCTGCCGCGGGCCGTGGCCGCGCCCCTGCGTCGTGTTGGTGCTTTTGCCGCGAATCCCGCTCTGGTTCTTATCGTGTGCGCCAAATTCAAGGATGGTGGGGTTGCTGATAACCCACCCACGACCCATGAAATCGAGAGACGCTGACGGACTTGTGGATGCAACCCCGCCGATCCCGCACCGCCTCAGCCACGCCCGATCGATGACGTTTCCGTAGCTAATCGAACCGTAGTCCTTGACATCGATGCCGTCGTAAAGGCTGTCTTCGCCGTGGAACCCGACAATCTGACAATCCTGTATGGCCCCGCCTTGCAGACCGATCAGGTAGTGCGGATTATCGTGGAAGTAGCAGTCGATCAGTCTCCATCCGCGTGAACCCCACGCGCGTATGACCGCGCCTTCGTGTTCGCCGAGAAGCGGCCAGCACCGTACCTCTCGGAACATGGCGTAATCGTCTTGTGTGTCAGACTGGACTCGCATCGCGAGGTAGTACGTCCCCGCCGTGGATGGGGTCCATTGAAAGTTGACACCGCCCGCAGCGCTGAGAATTGCCGTCGTGCTGACTGCCGCCCCCGTCTGAGTATCCGAGACAAATACTCGTGCGCTGGCGCCAACCGCCACATCAGTGACGCGACATGTGATCTGATAAACCACCGAGCCGTCGATGTTTGCCTGAGGCACCTCAAAAGGATAACGATAATCTCTATTAACCACCGCACCACTGGCGTCGTTCTTGGTGACCTTGAAACTGGTCGGCCGAACAGACGTGTCTTCCCCGCGGAAAATCTCGAATGTCGTTGCGGAACCGCCTGCGCCTTCGACCCATCCTGCTGTTCCGGTAAGCTCAGGATCACCCGCGACCTGTTGCAACCCAAGACCGCCGTCAACCTCTAGGCCGTAAATCCCCCCGCCCGTGAAGTAGAATACACCACGGTCTGTGACCTCGCTGAGCGGCCGCCAGTCCCACACGTGCCCCGCGTCCTCCACAATCCCTGGGGTGCGCTTACGCACCAGTTTGGCGCCATAGCCATACACAAACAAATTACTTGGCGTCCCCTGAAGGCAAAATTCTTGCCCTGACACCTTCAACACTTGGTACGTCTGAGGCCGCAGCATCAACATGCACGGGCGGCCGAGAGCCGTCGCCTTGTCGATAGCCTTCTGGATCGCTGCCGTCACCCTGCCGGCGGCAGCATCATCCAGCCCCGCCCCGTAGGTGATGTTGGGCTCGATGTCGTAATCTTCCGGCGTAATGACGTTGCCGTGAACCATTTCCGCGAGGTTGCGGAACACGGCTTCTGCGTCATCAGGCGCTTTGACGTTGACCGCTACATCGGTGAGAGACCCGCCCGTGAGCGCGACATCGTCCGCGGCCTGGGTGGCAATCGTGCCGAGACCCAGGGCTGTGCGGGCGGCCTCTGGCGCTACCGCAACCGGGTTCTCGCTCGAACCCTGCCCGACCCAGAACTGGTCGGCGGCCAAGTCAGGCAAACCGATGTTTTTCCGGGCTTCAAACCTCTGCGACTGACCTAGTCCTTGCGATTCGGCGTAGCTGACCACGGCCAGCGTCTCGACCTGCTCGGCCACCGTAGCGTCGTCCAACAGCGCCCGGCCGGCGTCCGTGATCGTGACCGCTTCAACGCCGTCGAGCACGCCGACGGCCAGCTGCTCCAAACCAACGCTCTCGTTCGCCAGTTTTCCGTCATCACGCTGGATCAGCGCGAGATTGGCCAGAATCTCATTAAAGGTGTTAACGACCGCATTGTATTCAGAATCAAGCGACTGCCCTGGGATTGGAGTCGACGGCGAAAGCGCCTGAATGTCCTGGAAACTGGCTACGCGTTCGTAGGGGGTCGGCTGAGCCATGTCTTAGGCCAACACCAAATTCGGCGACGCATTCGCAAAAATCGACGCCATGTCATTGCGTTTCGGCTTTTTTCCGCCCTCGGGGGGCTTTTCGGCCGCGGGCGGCTGTTGCGCGGAGAGCAACTGCGCCATCAGGGGGCCGAGACCGTCAGTTGGAGCGGCGGGGGTCAGAGGTGCCACCCCTGGCGCCCCCGCCGCGTCGGGAGCGGTCGCGGCTCGCGAGCCCACGGGCTGAGTCCCCGCCCCGAACTTCTTTGTCCACAAATTGGCGAAATCCCCGGCCGTCATGCCGGGTTGGCCGGCGTTGAGCCGAATCGCGTCTTCACTGACGACGCTTGACGCCGGCTGAGTGGGATTCCGCAGCAGATTAATGCCACCTTGGCCGCCCTGCTGGTGCATGAGATAAAATTGATCACCGGTCGGATCGCTGCCGAAGGTTTTACGGTAGGCCGCCTGGTTATCGCGCCAAAACCGGGCAGCCGCGTCGGCGCTGGCCACCGGGTCGAACCTATCGCCTCGGCCATACTGTTTCCAATTGCTGTCAATCTGCTGAAAAAGACCACCGGCGCTCGAATTGGGATTCCGGGCAGCCGGGTTCATGCCCGATTCAAGCTGCGCCGCCCGCATCAGGTACTCAGGCGGGATCCCGTACTGCGCGGCGGCCTGTTGGATGATGTCGGCAATCGTAGGCATGTCGCGCCTACAATACCACGGGCGGTAGTGGCTGCACAAGCGGCCAGAAAGTGTTCCCGTAAGTCCCCACGATCACGATCCCCTGGTTGGTCGATGCGTGCTGCGGGAGATTGCTCGTCAAAAAGCGGATAAGCCGGGTACTGGCTACAAAGAGCTTAGGGTGCATCTCTGAAAAGGAACGGCCCCAACGCCCAAGGTGCTACGCATTGCATACAGGCGACCGGCGTCGGGGCCGTAAGTCTGAGACAGTTGAGACTAGACAGAAGGGCTTTTCAGGCCCGAGTCGGAATGTAGGATACTGAGACGGGTGTTGTCAAGCGGAGAATTAAGCCAACGCGGGTTCGGTCCATACTCTCCGGGTTTCACGGAGCACCCGCCATCAACCGAACTATCAGTGGGCCAGTTAGCCAGCATTTCCGCGTGGCCACGCGTTGACCTAAACGGCCGGGGCCATTGTCCCATCCTTGGAGGCGATCAACTCTCCCGGTCTTGGTTTTGTTCCCCGGTCGGAGCGGCCGATTGCATACCGATCAGTGGCAGAGGCAGGTCCGGCCTATTCGCCAATTCCTGAAAAAGAGGGCGGCAAGTGAACCGCTGAGCGACAGTACCGCCCCGGCCGGCGTCGGGGGCGAATCCCTTACGGGGCTAACCCAACGTCGGATTTGTAGGCAGATGTAGGTTGGATTGTCAAGCGTCATACTCATAATCCGACAGAAAGTGTCGTTTTTCGCGCATGGGCCTTGAAATTCAAAGTAATTCGACAGAAAGTGTCGTTTTTCACACATGGGCCTTGAAATTCAAATTTTGCAAAATTAGCGGAAGCGCCCCCGGGCTCTGGATCAACGCGCGCGCGGCCCCCGGCCGGGGGGCGGGGCCGGCCTCCGAAGGGCCGGTGTAGCATACCTTATCGCTGATACGGCAGCGTACATGCTACCTAGCCCCGCGATACCGCCTAACCTAGGCGGCGTTAGTCTAGCCAAGCCAAAGGCTTAGTGTCGGCGTCATGGGCGTTTTGAGCGTTAACGGGCGTTGCGCGGCCGGCGAGCTCTGATTCAAGCTTGGCCACGAGCTCGTGCAGTTCGTGCGTCGTGCGTTCGGTCAGAGGCTTCTCGATAGCCGACTCGGCACCCTCTGCCTTTGGCGGTACCCAACCGGCAAGGCCTATCAGGTCTCTAGCGCAGTTGCGCCGGACTGCAGGCGGCACGCGTTCATCGTGCGCCAGTTCGTCGAGCACTCGCGCCGCACCGGGCGCCGCGGTGCTCAGGAAGCGGGACACCTCGACCCGTATCGCGGCAAGCACGCCCTGGTGTCGGAGGAGCGTGCTGGAGATAGAATCCAGGTTTTCAGATTCGTATCCCGCGAGTCGGGCAGACTCGGCTTTTGCTCTTCCTGAGCAAAAGTGGCGAACGAATTGCGCCTGCTTTTCCGTCAGTCCAAGCGCCTTGCTGGCACCCACGATTCCGTGTCTCGGCGACAAAACACCAGCCACTAAAATATTTCTCCCGTCATCACATTATTTTGTAGACATGCCGCACGACGTATGCCTACAATGCCGACACTAGCACACTGAGACACGAAGGGACAAGACGATGCCCGACCTTACCAAGCTATCCGCCGCCAAGCTTCAAGCGCTGTACGACAAGCGCTACGCGGCCGTATCGGCGAATTGTACTGCGCTGATCGAAGCCGGGTTTGGCAACATGCGCGGCAGTGAGATTCGCGCAATGGACCATCCCCTCGCCGGCGAACACCGCCGCGTCAACGACTCATTTTATGAGGTCGTCGCCGAACAAGACGCGCGCAAGCGCTGGCACGGTTCGCTTAAGCCGATCAAGCGCGTCGCCTAGCCGCGCGCCTTCCTCCCTTGATCTGGTGCTGTGTCAGAGCCCGGATGCGCCGTCATGTCATATATACATACATCACCAACAACGGAGAACGACGATGACAGCCACCTACACGCTCACCACTACCGAGGCCCGCGAGTACGACAGCGGCGACGACGAGCGCGCCCAGCGCGTGATTAGCAGCCTCCGCGATCGGTACGGCCGCGAGGCTAACCGCACGGGTAATGGCGTGACGGAGATCAGGCACCCCAGCGGATACACCATTGGCCACTACCGCCACGACTAGGCCGCTGACGAAGCCAAGCCGAAACGTGCTAAAAGCACATCTTGAGACAGAATGGAGAGACAGATGACAACGCCGACACCCGGCCGATGCGCGGCCTAGACAGACAGAAGGGACAAGACGATGACCACCATCCGAGACCTAGTACTCATATCACGAATAGCCGCACGCCTTCCTCGCTGAATACTGAGGCGAATCACCGCAGACATGAAGGGACAAGACGATGCATCTCACCGACATGACCTACGACCAAGCGAATCACATGCTGCGCACCGGCCGCGCATCGGAAACCGCCGCCCGTGAGTATGTCGCCACATGGAACGCCTACAAAGTCTCGACGCAAGCCACGCTGATTGAGGTCAGGGACAACGGCTTTCGTCACGTCGAGATCATCGTTGTGGACGCGCCCTAACCTAGCCGCGCGCCTTCCTTGTTGGATACTGAGACAGATAGGAGCAGACACATGACGAATCGCGAACAAACCGCCCTGCTGAACCGATATCTGCGGCGGCATACATGGGATGATGCGCATTGGATGATCGCAAACATATGCGCCCTGCGCTCGGGGCGCGCTTGCCCCTGGGCTCCACCATTCCCTTACAAATTCAGTATTTGAGGCGAAACGGCGCCCCAAGCGCCGTCCGGCCGGGATGGCTTCCGGCCGCTGATGAGCCAAGCCGAAACGTGCTACAAAGCACATCTTGAGACAGAACGGAGAGACAGATGTTTACCTATGACCAGCGCCTCGACACGATCGTCACCCACGCTTGGGAAATTTGGACTAAGAACGGCCTGCGCCTGGACGACGAAACGCGCGCCGAGACCACTAAAACGGTACAGGATGCCGCCGCCAACAGCTATGTCGACGACATCAGCGACCGCGATTGGCTCGCCGCAACGCTGGCGCGGTTACCTGAGACAGAATGGAGAGAACAGATGCCGCATAACCCGAACTGCGACGGCGACCATTGCCGCGTTGAAACCGGCGAGGTTCGCGTCTACCCTCTCGGCGCCGGCGGAAATTTAATCCTTTGCATTGCGTGCTTCGCCCATGAGAACCGCTACCACTACAACCGCGGCCACGAAACCGGACGCCCGGACGACTGGCCGCACGTCAATTGGAACACCGCCGAGAAATACCCACAGGAGGGCTAAATGATCACACTCCTTTCCGCCCTCCTGCGCCTCCTGATGATGGCCGCCGTCATGGCCACATGGGTTGCGTATGCCGCCAACGCGTGAAACTGAGACAGATGATGACACGCACAGATATTCTCAAGCGCAAAGCCGACTGGGCCGAGCGCAAATGTGACGAAGCGGCGGCTTCTTCAGCGCCATGGGCGCTGGGAAACCTCCGCCTCTACCAGAACCTCGCATCGAAGTTTTGGGGCGAATACTACGCCGCCTTGACGCAAACTGAGACAAACCCATGACCACAATCACCATCGCAATCAACGGCGCCGTCCGCCTCCGCGGCGAATACGACCCCGCAACGCAAGCCGCTCAATTGGCCGCCGAGCTCGATCACGCCTTACCGACCCTCCGCCAACAGGGGAGGGTAGCCATATGGGCCGAAGCCGCCGACGGCGTGGCTCACCTGATCCACCCTTACGCATCTTAGACGCGTGAAAGTGAGACAGACGATGACAGACACAATCGCCAAAGTCCGAGACATGATCGCCGAGGCTCAATCCCGAGGACTCGACTGGGGGCAAATGCGCGCGAACGCCCACAAGCAAGCGGAATCTCTTGGGGCCGAAATCGCCGCGTGCGTCGTGTCCCCGAACACCGCCAATGACGGCCGCATAACCCAACTCGCGGAACGGGCCGAAACCTTCCGGGCGGAGTACGCCGCATTCGTCGATCTGTGGTTCGCGAGCGCCGACGAACAAGACCGAGAACCCGCCGCCTAACCCCCCTTCGCCTATCCCCCCCCCTACCTCAGCCGCCGCCTTGGCGGCTTTTTTCTTTTGCGGCTATGCCGCCCTCCAGAAGCCCGTACAGCCACACCGGCTCCTCCCCTACGCCAGCCGCCTGCCGCGCCATAATCTCACCAGGCGTCCGCTGCGCCCCGTCGTGAGCCGGGTTGCGGGTGCGGGTCAACCAGCCCTTCTCCCGCATGTGCACCAGCGCTATGGCCGCTTGATCCTTGAGCATGCCAGCGGCCTCGTACAGGTCGCGCGCGCCGTACCACCCACCCGGCTCCATCAGCCTCAGAAGGCGCCCCTGGTTGTTGGTGGCCAGGTCGCGGCCTTTGAGCCACCGCGCCCGAGCAGCCGCGTGCCGTTCCGCCGTTGCGGTCGAGACTGCCTCGCGCTGTCGCCGCGCCAGGTTGGCGTCCCTCGACCGCTGCCGCTTCTCATTCGACTCCTTCCGGTGCCGATCGCCTTTCCGCATGACGCGCCGGTCCGTCGCGGCCGCCATGATCATGTCCCACGCCTCTTGGTCGAAACGCCATTCGGGGGTTTTAGCCATCACCACGAACCAACATCAAACTCACAAGCGTTGTCCCCGAACGCCCAATCAACTCTGCTGCGCGGGTAACGAATCGCAGCCCAGTTCAACTTTCCAACCATCATCTTTTCCTTTCCTGCTATCCGGTCAAACGGACATCTCCCCCTTTATATAGGGGGGGAGAGGTTTGTCCGCTTCTAGACAACTAAATTGTCCGCTTTTGTCCGCTTCTGTCCGCTTCTCACAACATACTGGCCGCGCTTGTGTTTTTTCCATCCCAACTTCTGTCCGCTTCTGTCCGCTAACTTCCTGATTGCGTCTTTTGATCCTACAACCGGACAAAGGTTCTTGTCCGCTTTTAAATACCATGCTACCTTTATTTCGTCCAACGTGACGATTGTTTCGCCGGCCGGATTTGGGGTTTTTCCGTCTGCGATTTCCTCCACGACGGACGCCATGTCCTCCTCGGCTGGCGTCAGTTCCAGGTCAAACTCGGGGGCCGTCACGTAATTCACCACGCACGCCGTCACCGGGTCGCCGTCCGCATCGACTCCAAGGTGGAGCGATTCGAGCTTGAAGCCCGCGGACGTGACCTTCTCCAGGTCGCGTTGCTTGGTGTCCCTGACGGTGTTGTCGTGCACCTCGATCTCGGTGTCGATCGTTCCCAGCAGCCCCGACCAGCCGCGGGCGCCGCGGCCTATGTCCTTACCCGCGTGGTGAACGGTGCACACGTGTGCCCCGGTAGCCGCCTGGATGGCCGCCGCGTGTTTGAGATACAGCCCCATGTCCGAAGGATCGGTGTCGCTGCCGCCTGCCAACGCCGCCACCAAGGTGTCGATAGCCAAAAAGACAATCGGCCCGATCTCAGCCTCGATCTCCTTCAGGATACCGAGGAGCCTCTTCACCCCATCCGCGCTTCGCAGGTTGAACGCCTGTGGGATGATAACCAACGGCACATCGTCGGGGGTGTCGTGCTTGCGCTTGAGGGCTTCGAGGCGTTTGAACAGCCCCCTTGCACCCTCCATCGCCACGTAGACGGCTACTCCCTGCGCCACCTTGCGGCCCATCCAGGGTGTCCCGGTGGCGATCCTCCACGCCCAGTCGAGCACGATGTACGATTTGCCTGCGTTGGGCTGCCCGAACACGACCGAGAGCGCCGCGCTGTCGAGCAGTCCCTTTATGAGGGGCCGGGTGTTGGTGAGCGCGCGGCGCCGGCCTTCTCCGAACGTGACCCATGCGCGCGCAGCCACCACAGGCTCGAACTCGTTCGCCGGGTTGGCGATGCCTGGTGGCGTCTTTCTGTAGCGCGCCGCGTTGTCAACTTTCCGTGACAAATCCTCCAAGTCCCACGGTGGCTCGCATCGTGGGTTGTAGTGTTCCGCCATGAGGTTCAGACACACGCCCGGCGACAGCCCGAAGTCTGTAGCGCGAGCTGCGACCATGAACGTGGTGGCGTCGCCGCCGGCGTTCTCGATCGCCGGCTCGGCGTCGTGCTGCAGGTAGTGGCTGGCAAGCCCGATGGCTGATTCGGTGTCGAGCTCGCCGATGGGGGCTACGCCGCCTTCGGGCCGCTCGATCGGTGCGGAGAGTTTCGACGGCAGCCAATCGGGGATCGGCGCCAGTTCAGAGAATTTCATACGCCACCCCGTCGATCACGCTGCCCGGGCCAACGACCAGCCCGCCGTCACCCCGTATGTCTACATCGTCCGCTATTTTCGACACGGAGTTCCTGACTGGGCGGTCGATCCTCAAATAAACGTGAAGCCCGCCGGTGGCCGTGCGGACGCGCATCGTGTCCGGTAGCCCCCAGATGTTCTCGTGCACCGCGAGCGATTCGGCGCCGCGCTTGCCTGGCTTGGTGTCGTAGTCGATCACCACGAGCCCGCGGCCGGTGGCGATCCCGACGTTGCAGTTCGGGCCTTTCGACGCTAGCGGGTCGCTATTCCGGCCGTGCGGCTTGTTGCCCCACCACGTCTCTATTTGTGCTTGATCGGTCGTTGCCAGATTCTGCCAATTTGTAATCGCTGGTGTTTTACCGTTTGGTATCAACGGGAAGACGCGGAAGCCTTTTCGCGCCAACGCGAGCGCATGATCCTTGAGCGGCATATTGCCTCGACGATTTTGTGTAGGATTTTGTCGGACTCCAGTTGACAACATACGGCGCGGGGGCGTACTGAGTCAAACAACCCGCCGGGGTGAAGCGGGCTTTGACGACCGAAAATGAACAACAGGCAACGGGACGCAAGGGATAATCGATGAAACTCGCCGTGGATTTGGGAACTAAAACCGGCTACGCGTTCACCACATCGACGGCCGCCAACATCGTCTCAGGTGTCTGGGACATGAAGCCCGGCCGGTTCGACGGCGGCGGGATGCGGATCCTGAAGTTCCGCGAGAACCTGGCCAAGATCCACGCCGCGCATCCGATTGACGTTGTGTGGTACGAGGAAGTGCGCCGGCATCTCGGCACGGACGCGGCTCACCTGTACGGCGCTTTGGGGGGCCAGCTTATGGCGTTCTGCGAGGAGCAGACCCCCAAGATCCCCTACGAGGGTGTGCCGGTCGGCGCCATCAAGAAGTGGTGGACCGGCAAAGGCAATGCGCCGAAGGAGCTCATGGTCGAGATGGCCCGGCGGTGGGGCTACGAACCGGTCGACGACAACGAAGCGGACGCGATCGCGATTTTACACATGAAACTGAGTTGAGAACAGGAGGGACACATGAAGGTCGTGTACAACTCTTGCTACGGCAGGTTCGGTTTGAGCGTCGAAGGGATGCGCCGGTACGCAGAGATCAAGGGCGTCGAACCCGATGACTGCGACTACGGCATTCCACGCGACGACCCGGCTTTGGCCCAGGTCGTCGAGGAGCTCGGTACGGCGGCGAACGCTTCGAGCGCCCGATTGGCCATCGAGGATGTCCCGGTGGGCACCAAATGGAAAATTGATAAGGACGACGGTTTCGAATCTGTGATGACGGTCGATGACTACGACTGGCACACCGCGCGCTGATTTATGGGGCGGTCCCCGACGCGTACACATGAAACTGAGTTGAGAACAGGAGGGACATGAAATGGCTATCCGGATGAAGCACTACGCGGGAGTTTTGACGCGACGGGCCGACGCGGTGATAGGCTCCGACGCGTGGGATCGGGTCGGTCGTCTCGTTGACGAACGTACAAACGGATTCACCGACCACCGGCGTCTGGGCAGGTTGCTGGACGCGGCAGTCGCGGTGGCCGGCCGGAACAAATTCACTGAAGCCGATTTCGTAAAGGCTTTTTCTAGATGTTGATGCACGAACTCCCCAAGGCTCGCCTGATCTCACTCCAATGGTCATGGCGCTATTTCTTTTTTGCGAGGTTCCGTCTTGCGAACGCGGTGCGATTCCAAGTCGGATGGCTTGTGATCCTTGTCCGCGCACCATGGCTTGAACGGTCCGCGCGCGCCATTTATCCGCATTTGGCTGACTAGTCATGGTGAGCCAGCGCCCAATGTCCGAAAAACCTAGCGATATTTCGGACATCTTCGGCCCCAACGTCGGCCCGCCCACGGAAAAGCCGATCAAAGGCGTCGATACGGACGACATGGGGTTTTGAAATGGATATTAGCGAACGATTACTGGTGGCCGGCAAGCACCTTGGGAAATGCCTTTCCGGATATCGAGACGACGATCTCAGGTCGGCGGCAAGGGGCGCCGTCGATCTCGCTGAACTCATTCTTGACGCTGCTGATGAAATCGACCGGCTACAGGCTGAGTTGAAAATAGCCCGAGACGAGGCGAATTTGTAGGAAACTGAGACGATAGGAGAACGACAGATGACGCCGTTGCAGATTCAAATGATGCTGCACTACTTTGCGATTGCGGCACCGTACGCTGAGCGCGACCCGGCGCACGCGTTCTCGCCCGCGGTGGTGGGCCAACGGGGCGATCTTATCCGATCCGGGTTGCTCCGAGTGGACGATTCTCCTTCCGGCTACGAGGTCACGGCACGCGGCCGCGCCTACGTGGAGGCGCTTAAGCGCGTGCCGTTGCCCGGGCAACAGTGGGTGGCGGTTTGGCCGAAGGACTGACCCCCGACTGGTTCTCCCTCGACGAGGCCGAACCGCCACGCCGGCGCAAGAAGCCCCTACCAGAGCCGCGGCCGCTTAGCCCGGACGACGTACGTGACACAGAGATTCGCCGAGCCTGCGCCAAGGCGCTGGCCGGCTACCTGAAGGGGCTGAACCTGTCGCGGCCGTTTCGATCGCTCACCCGCCCCGAGGCCGAGGCCATGGCGCAAGCCGTGATCTCCGAATGGGTGGTGCAGGCGTCGCGGCGGGTGGCGGCTGAGCCGGAGGCGAATGTGGAACTGCGAACCTGGTTGATGGGTGGATAGGAAGATGCCTCTGCTTTACCGATCGCCCAACGTGCTCGTCGACGGTTGTGTGTGGCACGTGCGCGTCACGGTGCAGCAGCGCAACGGCAAGCGCGTCGTGCAGTACCTGTGGCGCCGGTACCGTAACGATCCGTGGCGCGCTGCGCGAGAGTGGCCGGCCGGTCGCTTGCCGAAAGGTTTGAAAGATTTGGTCGCGTGCAAAGGGCAGATTCGCTCGGCGCTCGTGTCACCTGACCCGGCCTTTCTGCCGGTGCGCTCATGTTAGGGGAATGCTGCCCCCTCTGCGCGGGCAAGGGCCAAGTCGATCTATCCTATTGGCTACCGCGCCAACAGCGTCTCATTTTTGAGGCGGTGCTGAAGCGCCCGCGGACGTGTGTTGAACTTCAGGATGTTCTCTACGCCGACGACCCGAGCGGCGGTCCCGATAGAGCCGATCGTATCGTGTGGGTCCAGGTGAACAACCTGAACAGCCGCTTGGCGCCTCGTGGGTTGCGCGTGACTGCAGCGCCAGGTGGCAGGGGCGCTCGCTACCATATCGAACGTCTTCACGATGCGGTGAAGCCTGTTGCGCCGCATGTCGAAAACTGAGACAAGCACCAACCTACAAAGAGGAGTCTACCTGTGATCCGACTTGAAGTGACTGGCAACGACACGGCCGAGTTCCTGAAGAACCTCGGTGGTTTCCTGGTGATGCTGCGGAGTGTGCAGCAGGCGCCGATACCCGCTGCGCCGGCCAACGACCAGCCTGCCGACACGAGCGAGCCGAAGGCCGAAACGCCTAACGCAGAAACGCTCGCCGCCATGCAAGAAGCCGAACAGCCGAAAGAAGGCGAAGTCATCCCGCCCGAGCCCGACAAGAAGACGCGCGGCCGGCCGAAGAAGGAAGCGCCGACGATCGACGCGACCGCCGAGAAGGCCCCCGAGATCGGTGACGTGCGTACCGCCTTGATGGAACTCATCAAGCACGCTGACGAGACCACCGCGATCGACCTGCTGAAGGACAAAGGCGGCACCGCGAAGCTGAAGGACGTGCCGGCTGAGAAATACGCCGCGGTCATCAAGGCGGCGCACGTCGAGATCGACCGCGTGAAGGCGACCGCGTGATGTTCAAAGAGAGCTCGGATTACTGGTTCGGCCGGTGCATGGAGGCGGAGGAGAACAATCGCATGTTGCGCCTCTGTCTCATACTGGCCGCGGCGCTGGCCCTGCTGGGCGTTTGCCTGGTTGTCGCATGACCCACTCCACCCGCGCCCACGCCAAGCTCTCGCCGTCCGCCGCGCATCGCTGGTTCGCGTGCCCTGGCTCGATCCGACTCTCGGCCGGCATCGTGGACAAGTCCAGCGTCTACGCCGACGAAGGGACTGCGGCGCATATGTTGGCGGAACGATGTCTCACGAATAATGCCGACGCGGACCAGTACGCAAATGACACCATCACCGTCCGCGACGGCGTCGAGTTCACCGTCGACCAAGAGATGGGCGAAGCCGTCCAGGTCTTCCTCGACCGGGTGCGCCACTACGAATCGCTTGGCTACGAGATCCAAGTCGAACAGCGGCTCGATCTGGGCCACCTCTCGCCCGGCCAGTTCGGCACCGGTGACGCGATCGCCTTCAAAGACGGCGACCTGCACCTTTTCGAATACAAACACGGCCGTGGCGTCGCGGTCGATCCGAAGGACAATCCGCAGCTCCTAAGCTACGTGTCCGGTGCGGCGAAACGCTACCACAATCGCCGCGTCGAGTTCGTGACGTGCCACGTGGTGCAGCCGCGGGCGCCGCATAAAGATGGCCCGGTGCGCATGTGGGCTACGACGCCCAAGGTGCTGGCCGCGTTCGAGCAGGAGTTCCGGGAAGCCGCCGGGCGCACCGCCGACCCGAACGCTCCGCTCGTCGCCGGCGATCACTGCCGCTTCTGCCCCGCGGCCGCCATCTGTCCGGCGTTGCGCGACAAGTCGATGGAGATCGCTCGCGCGGAGTTCGACGACCCGGCCGAGGTCGCGAAGCTCACGCCCGCCGATGTCGGCGAGATACTGCACGGGCTCGACTTGGTGGAAGCGCGCTGCCGCCGCATTCGCGAGTTCGCCCACCAGGAGGCCAACGACGGCCGCACGCCGGAAGGTTGGAAGCTCGTTTACAAGCGCGCGAATCGCCGATGGGCTGATGAGGGCAAAGCCGCGCAAGCCCTGAAGCTGGGCTTCGACCTTGGCGACGACGAGATATTCGAGCGCAAGCTGGTGTCGCCCGCCAAGGCCGATTCGCTGGTTGGCAAGAAGGCCGCTGCAGCTTTGAAGCCCCTGATCGACAAGACGCCGAGCGGCACCGCGCTGGCGCCGGTCGACGATCCGAGGCCGGCTGCGAAGGCCGATGCAAGTGTGGAGTTTGGAACATGACACCTGGGGACCAAGACGAATACTTTCTCGGCAACGCGGAACCGCCGCAAACTTGGCAGGCAGATTTCGAGTTGCGGTGGAATCTAACCAAGGACGATGGCGTGCTGGAGCGCCGGTGGCGCTGCTTAGAATCTGGCGAGGAAAGGTGGGAGGCTATCCCCTCCTGGCCGTGACCGACTTCTCCGGCGAGCCCGACCTGCCGTGACAATCCTGTCGAACGCGTCGGAAACTGAGGAAACTGTAGACAATGGTTGACTTCAATACCTGCGTTGAAACCAAAGCCGGCACGCTCTTGCTGCCGAAAGGCCGGCTCTCCTACCCGAACCTGTTCGTGGCTCGCGCCATGAAGGGCGAACCCGCCGAGAAGGCGATGTACGGCGCCACGATCCTGTTGCCCCCCGGTGTCGATCTGAAGCTCGCGGTCGCGGTGGTCGACAAGGTCGTCACCGAGAAATGGGGCGCCGGCGCGAAGGTGAAAAAGAAGCCGTTCCTGAAGTCGGCCGAGAAGATGGAAGACGAGGAGCTCGCCAAAGCGTTTCCCATCATGATTCGGTCGTCCAGCAAGCAGCGGCCGGGTATCATTTTTGCTAACTGCGATCCCTGCACCGACGAGGAGGAGGTCTACCCCGGCCGGTGGGCGCGCCTCAGCGTGCGTGCGTACTGCTGGGATCACCCCGCGAACGGCCGCGGCGTGTCGTTCGGCCTCTCGAACGTGCAGCTGCTCGAGCACGACGAGCGGATCGGCGGCGGTCGCGCCAAAGCCGAAGACGAGTTCTCGCCGGTCGAGGTTGCGGGTGGCGACGCCGGCGCGACGGCTGATTCGATCTTCGGTGATTGATGGACCACGTACCCGACTACGTCGGAAGCGCGGGTGAGTCCTACGGGCTCGTTCAGCGGATCATCGCGTACTGGCGAGCCCGAGGCTATGCGGGCTGCAAGCCCAAGGTTCTGAACCTCGGCTCGCCAGAGTTTCCCATATGGTCTGTGCGGTCAAACATCGGGCCGGACGGCTATCCACCAAAGGAGAAAGTAGCGTGAACATCAATAATGTGACCCTTCAAGGTGGGTCGGCGCAAGTCGCCGCCAACAAGAAGCCGTCCCCGTTCGACGAACTGTACCGCGCCGTCACCAACGTCGAGCAGGTATGCGCGCGTCTTGAGTCTTTAGGGGCGCAGTTGGTTGGCCCGTCAGTACAACCATCCGCGCTGTCGTCCAGCAAGGATCAACTGTCGTCGGGCGAGTTCGACAGGATCGCCGACGCGGCGGTGCGCCTCCAGGCGTCCACCACTTCCATGAACCTGGCGATCAACCGCGTCACGGAGCAACTGCCATGACCGAAACCGCAGGCCACAACAGCAAAGAGCAGATCAAGGCGTTCGTCGAGCGTGTCGAACGGCTGGAGGAGGAAAAGAAGGCAGCCGCGGACGACATCCGCGAAGTCTACCAAGAAGTCAAGGGCAACGGCTTCGACACCAAGGCGCTTCGCCGCGTCGTGGCACTGCGTAAGCAGGACCGCGAGAAGCTGAAGGAGCACCAGGCGATCTTGGAGACGTACCTGGATGCGCTCGGAATGGATTGGCTGCTGTGAGGATCAACATTTACACCGAGGAACTGGCTGACGCGACGACGCCGCGCCCCCACGCCGAAATCGTGACCGCCGACTACGTCAGCAGCCGCACTGGTCTTCCGATGACCAACTACGGTTTGAGGGTGTATCTCAAATCGCATCCCGATCTCCATTTCGTTCCGCCGCGCGACGATGACCGCTCGGCTATCACGTTCTGGTGCGGGAGCAAGTCGAAGAACCTGATGCAATTCGTCGACGTGTTGCGGCAAGTGGTCGACGTGGACAATCTGCACCGGTTTCGCGAAACAGTCGCAGTTGCCAACGCCGAAGCTGAGGTCGCTGAGGCGGCACGAAATGGAGATCGGGGGTGCGATAGCGCGGGGTGGCCCGACGTAGCGGGCACGCGCGGTCGATGATCTCCTACGCCCTCGTCTTCGCGGCCAGCTTCGGCTTCATCTTTCTGAAGGCGTTCCAGCAACGGAACGTGGCCTTCGACAACTACGGTTGGGTGGCGCCGACCTCGCTCGCGATGGCGGGGGCGGAAGTGTTCGTGATCGCCAACATCGCGCGCAACGGATGGGCGTGGCCGCTGGTGCTGGTGATCGGTTTGGGTTCAGGCGCAGGCGCGCTGGCCGCTATGTTGGTTCACAAGAGGTGGGTGAAGTGAAGCGTATCTTGATTGGATTCACCGGCCGCATCGGCGCCGGCAAGAGCACGGCCGCGCGGGCGCTCTATAACCGCGGCTTCACGCGGGTTCGGTTCGCCGGCCCGCTGAAGGCCATGATGGCGTGCCTGGGGCTCTCCGAGCAGGAGGTGGACGGCAGCCTGAAGGAGGAGCCGTGCGATCTGCTGTGCGGCAAGACGCCCCGTTACGCCATGCAGACGATCGGCACTGAGTGGGGCCGGCAGATGATTGGTGACGACATCTGGATCCGGGCGTTTAAGCGTGCTGTGCAAGACTATCCATACCGTATGTTGGTTTGCGACGACGTGCGGTTTCAGAATGAAGCGAACGCGATTCGCGAGCTCGGCGGCGCGGTGGTGCGGGTGGTTCGGGGCGACTCGGCGGGGGCGGTGGGCCACGCCAGTGAGCGGCAGGACTTCCTGGCGGATGCGACGCTGTACAACGCGGGGTCGGTTTCCGAGTTCATACGCGACGTGGTGGCTTACGCAGACACGCTGCGGCTCGGCGCTGATATCGCGAATCCTTTTGCTCCGAGGAGGCAATGACAATGACGGATGAACTGGTGAAGCGGCTATTATCCCTTGCAGACTGCGATGCGCGTTCTGGCGAGCCTTTAGGGAAGTGCATGCGCGAAGCCGCCGCCGAACTCACCCGCCTCACCGCAGCCCTCGCCGAAGAGCAAGAAGCCAAGCGCGTGCTCTCGACTGATCTGAGGGATGAGCGGGCGGAACGGGAGATGTTGCGAGAGAGCGTCGCCTGCGCAGGCATGAGCCTTGTAACGGCAGCGATAGTCATGCGTAAGCTCGGCAGTGAGGACAACGCTAAACTATTCGACCGCGCGGCAGAGGCCGCAGAAAAGGTCAAAGACTGGTCACCAGCGAAACAAGATTTCGCGCGTCGCGTGACTCAACCCACCCCCGCCCCGGCAAAGACCGGAGAGCTTGGCGAGCCAAAGAAGCCCTTCGCAGAAACGTTCAGCGCCGAGACTGTAATTATGGATACGTTTTCCCCCGCGCATCCGTCCAGGGATGCGGTGCTGGAGGAAGAACGTAAGATCATCGCTGACAAGGCTCGCGAGTATGCCGGCCATTATGGGCCGCACTCGGATGGCCGGAATACTTTTGTTCTGTTCGCCGAATGGGTAGAAGCCCGCGCCCTGAAGTCCCAACCGGGAGAGGGCTGACCGCCCGTGGCTCTCTCCATTCTCCACATCGACGATGAAACCCACAGCGCCGTCGACCTGCGGAAGACCGGCGTTCACGTCTATGCGGAGGATGAGACCACCGACGTGTGGGGCATGTCGTACGCCTTCGGCGATGACCCCGTGCAGGACTGGGAAGCTGAAGATCTGTTCTGCCCGCCCGAGATCGTCGACCATGTCCGATCCGGCGGGTTGGTCTGCGCCCATAACGCGGCGTTTGAACGCGCAGTCTGGAAGTACATCAAGACCCGGCGCTACGGCTGGCCGGAGGTTCCGGTTGAACAATGGCGCTGCACGATGGCGGCCGCCTACGCGATGGCGCTGCCTGGCGCACTGGGCGACTTGGCGGCGGCGCTGGGTCTCGACATCCAGAAGGATATGAAAGGCCGCGCGCTGATGATGCGCATGGCCAAGCCGCGCGGCCGAGACGCCGGCGGCAACCTGATCTGGTGGGACGACGAAGACCGCAAACAGCGGCTTCGCCTATACCGCCGCCAGGACGTGGAGACCGAGCGGGCTATCCATAAGCGCCTCTTGCCGCTCCGGCCGTCCGAGCAGTCCTTGTGGCATCTCGATCAGGAAATCAACGACCGCGGGGTCCACGTCGACGAGGCGCTTTGCCAAGCAGCCCTGAAGATTGTCGGGCAAACGACTGACGGGCTGAACGCCGAGGTGCGCGAAGTCTCCGGCGGCGAGGTGGGCGCGTGCTCGAACGTGCAGGAGATCGCGGCGTTCTGCGCCAAGCGCGGTATCGAGACCGAAACCATTCGTAAGGATGAACTCGCCGCGATCTTATGCAAGGTTATCCCCGACGACGCGCGCCGCGTGCTGGAGCTCCGCCAGGAGGCCGGCAAGGCGTCGGTCACCAAGATCAAGGCGCTGCTCGCCGGTCGCTCGCGCGATGGCCGCGCCCGGGGGATGCTGCAGTTCCACGCCGCGTCGACTGGCCGCTGGGCGGGGCGCCGGTTCCAGCCGCAGAATTTGAAGCGGCCAGAAATCGTTACGAATGAGGCACTTACCGAGCAGGCGATTCAGCTAGTCCTGGGAGGCCATACGGATGCCGTGGAGTGGCTGTTCGGGCCACCGCTGTCTGTGGTGGGAGACCTGGTTCGCTCCACTGTGCGGGCCGCGCCGGGGCACGTTTTGTACGTCGCGGACTTCTCGGCGATCGAGGGCCGCGGTCGTGATTGGCTTACGGGTGAAGAATGGAAATTAGAAGCGTACCGACTGTATGACGCAGGGCTTGGCCCCGGCATCTACGAGAAGACCGCCGGTGGGATTCTGGGGAAGCCCCCGGAGGATGTGACGAAAGAGGAGCGGCAACCGTACGGCAAAGTCGCGGAGCTCGCGCTGGGCTTTCAGGGCGGCGTCGGCGCCTTCCAGACGATGGCGCATACCTACGGGGTCAAGGTCACCGACGAGGAAGCCGAGGCGATCAAGGCCGCCTGGCGAGAGAAGCACCCCCGCACGAAGCAGTTCTGGTACGATATCGACGAAGCGGCGATCCGGGCGGTCAGCACTCCAGGGGAAACGATCCCATGCGGCCGGCTCGCCTTCAAGGTGGCGGGCAGCTTCTTGTTCATGCGGCTGCCGAGTGGCCGCTGTCTCTGCTACCCCTACCCGCGGGTCGAGTGGGTCGATACCCCGTGGGGCTCGCGCAAGCAGGCGCTCACCTTCAAGTCGGTGCTGACGCCGTTCAACCAGAAGCGCCGCACCGGGGATCCGAGCGACACCCCCAAGTGGGGCCGGATTTCGACGTACGGGGGCTCTTTGACGGAGAACGCCGTCCAGGCGATCGCCCGCGACGTGATGGCCGAGGCGATGGTGCGGGTCGAGGCCGAGGGCTATCCGGTCGTTCTTTCTGTTCACGACGAGGTGGTGTCCGAGCGGCCGGAGGGTTCCGGCAGCGTCGTTGATTTCCGCCATTTGATGTCGGTCGTGCCGGATTGGGCCGAAGGGTTCCCGATCGCCGCCGAGGCGTGGGCTGGCGTCCGGTACAGGAAGGGATGAGCGATGTTCTGGCTTGATTGGAAATTGTTCGGCAACGGCTGCGGTATGGCATCGCCGTTTTTTGACGACGCGTTCTACTGGCTGCATGATGGCGGGCCAGCCTATCGAGGCGGGCGCTTCTACCGCTGGTTCGGCGGTTTTGGCGCGCAGATGCATAGCGTCGAGTGGTTTGCACCGAAGGCCGGAACACGTCGACGGCTCTTTGGCCATGACTTTGTTGTGTTCAGCACCCACCGGAAATGGCTCCGCGTCGAGGTGTCTTGGGCGCTTGTGCGCGGCGTGGGTGAGTATTCCGACGTGGGCGCGTTGAGGCAAAGCCTCCAGACGTGGGGGCACGGTCAATGAGCACCCCCCTCATAGCGGTCGTCACGCTGATCTACGTCGGGGTCGCGGTGTCCGAGTTCTATGCCGAGCGGCCCGGGATGGCGGTGGTGTTCGGCGGTTACGCGGCTGCGAATGTGGGGCTGATTTGGAGTATATGGTGATGAGCAAGCTGACCGCCGAAGAAGTTCAAAAGATCGTGGACGCGCGGCCTTTCGCCGAGTGGCTGCACGCGGAAACACGGGTCCGCTGGACCACGGGGCAATCTAAGAAGCGCATACGGCGTGAAATCCGGCAAATTATACTGGAGAGATCGCCAGAATTGGCTTCTGTGTGGGATGCCATTCTATCGGATATTTTGGCGACGCGTTGTGAGGTTAAAATGCCGGACGGCACGAAATTTCGCCCCCTGACTGATGTGTAAACCCTGAGCGTAACGCCCCGTCCGCGTAGACATTTTGTCGGCATTTGCAGACCTACATCGCCGAAAACGCAACAGGATCAATGTAGGCATGTAGGTCTACAAAAGACTACGGAGCCCTAAACAGGCGGAAACGCGGGTCCGAGTCCCGTAGGGCGCGCTAGAAATTTGGGTTAGGGATCAGTTGGCTCGGATACTGAGACAGGTGCCGGACCCGTGAACGAACCGGCATCTTGGGCGCTACGTTGGGCGTTACGCCACCACGAGACCGGGGATCGATCTATCTTGAAATCAGGTGGCGGGGGCAAAATGCTGCCGTTCTCGTCGACCCCGGCGAGGTCGGATACCCGTTTCCACACTTCGTCGATCCTGCTCATCCCTTCTCCTCCAATGTCCCCGCCATGAAGTCGGGGCTGAAACGTGATGATCCAGGGGGTAAATTACCCAAGGAGGCCCGCGCGTCTTTAGGCTTGCGCCCTGGACATTCACGCGCGGCCCCTGGACCTGTCCCACTTAGCCAGTTTTCTCATCCAAATCTCTCGCGGCCCGCCGGAGTATATGGGTTTTCGCCAACGTGTGCGCTTCGCTTTTGATAGTTCTTTCCAGTAATCATTCTGCGGGAGTACGCGCTCCGCAGTGGACACAGGCGCCCCGCCATAGCGAAACGTTTCCCATTCCCAATCGATTAGGGTGGTTTTGCGACGGCACATTGCTCATCCCTTCTCCTCCAACGTCCCCGCCATGAAGCCGGGGCTGAAGTGGCCGTACACCCGCTCCACCGTAGCGACTGTATCGCCCAAGAGCTTCGCCACGTCCCAGAGCGACACGCCGGCTTGCAGCAGGTGTGTAGCGCGGGAGTGGCGAAGGATATGGGGGTTCCGCTTGTGCCCGAGCCCGATGGCTTCCATGTGGCTCCTGAAAGGCCAATACAGATCGGGCGCCGGATCGCCGAACAGATACGTTTCCCCGGGCCCCAGCGTCAGCAGCCGAGGTTCTATCACCGCCCGAGCTGCTGTGGTGAGCGGCACGACGACCCGGCGCTTCGTCGATCGCCGCTGGCCGTCGGTCTCGTTGGGGTTCCGGAGGTTGATCCGGTTGTTCTGCAGATCGATCTGGAAGCGGGTCAGCGTCTCTATGGCGGTACGCCGGCTCGCGGTCTCGTAGGCCAGCACCATGAAGTCGTGCAGCCGGCCGTCGGCCTGGGAGACAGCCCAACGGTATTCCTCGCGCGTCAGGTACTTGTCGTCCGCTAACGCTTCCGAGCGCGTCTCGGCCGGGAGCTCGATCTGCGGGAGGTCGTTCGCCGTGATGCGCTTCCAACGGAGGGCATGGCGAGCAGCCGCTCCAAGTACGACGAGCTCTCGGCGGATAGTGGAATCGGACCCCTGACGTATGGATCGCCGTTCACCTCCGCCCACCTTACCAGACCGGCGGGCGCCCGCGTACGCGCGGCTTGCCGGTATGTCCACCTCGGCCAATTGATTATCACCGAACCACTCCTTCAGATGTGTGATGGCGTCTTCCGCCCGGTCCTTGTCGACCACCTTCACGGCGACGTGCTCGCGCCAGTAGTCGTCGAGCGCCTGCGTCACCGTGAGCCCGATCCGCTTCTCTCGGAACGCCCGCCCGTGTGTGAGCCATTCCGCGAAACGATCCTCTGCCACATCAAGGTCTCTTGCATCCAGCGACTTGCGCTTCGTGCGTCGCGTCTCCTTGTCGTACCAGAAGACGTAGTAGACGTCGTCGATCTTGTCGCAGTAGGCGACTTCCCGGAGTTTGCGTGGCATGACAGTTGCTCTACTTGTTCACTCGTGAACCTCGCCTGGCCGCCCGCGGTTCTGAACGCCGGGGTCAGCAGGCCCTCCTTGACGTGCCGCTGCACGGTGCGGGGCGACACCCCAAGCCGCGCAGCAACGTGGCTAGTTCTTGGGCCGGGCATTTTCTACCAACTGTTGGATACGGAGCCCTACGTCGGCTGGCAGCGTCATGTTGATCCGCACCCACGAATACCCATCGCCCGCGCTCGTAACGAGCAAGGGAGGAGCGTTGGCACCCGTGGCGGTCGGCAGTATGGTGTGGCCCAGGTCTTCCGAACTGATCCCTAAGGCCGCGCAAATGGCTTTCCGATGCGGCGGCCCCGGTAGGTTGCGGCCGCGCAAGTACCCAGAAACGACATCACGGCCCATTTTGCCAGATGGCATGTGCAGCCCCGCCTGGCGGGCCAGTTCACTCTGGTTCCAGCCTTTGCGGAGCATGTGCGCTTGCAGGTGAGATGCGAAGTCCTGCCGGATTGCCTCTATGGGCGCCCACGGGGGTGGTGCCACGAGCCCCGGCGGGGGATTCTGGTAGGCTGGAGTGCGCGGCACGCCTACGTGCCGGTTGCTGTCGGAGGGTTTTACCTCCGGGGTCCGCGCGGCCTTCCTCGCGCGGGTCTTGGGTGGCTTTTTGCGTTTCCTGGTCATCATGGTCTCCCGTTATCTGTAGGAAATAGCGGCTCATGGTGGAACAGCATTATCCTACACGGGGCTACGTATCACGCACCTGTGACGACGCCAAGAGTACAGAACGGCAACGGAACTATTTAATTTGTAGACAACTGTAAGCGAATCGGTTTCCGCTGGTCTACAGGGTACTTGGGTGCCTTCGGGGGCTTCAGATCACACACCAGGCAGCAATGGTCGGCCGCGCCGGAATCATAGTACGAGCCTAGGTCACCGGCGGTGTATGGGCATTTGTGGCAGGTGCGGACTTTCATGGCCGCCTCCTCGTCGGGCGGCAGCCATGCTCGATCCACCTGATTTCTGGGTCGACCAATGTGAAGCTGGTTTCAGCCGTGGTGCACGCTTCCAGAGTTGGAAACTGATGCACTGTTAGTTCCAGTTTAGGACCGGACATGAGAAAAATAGTCAGCACCAGTGTCCACATCACACGCCCCCCACCGGTTCCCAGCACAGGACGAACATCCCACCACCCACGAACACCACGTTGTGGTCGGTCGGGTTCTCGCTCGGCATACGCCGCAGCTTGTTCCGTGGGATCGGGATTCGGGTGCCGGCCGGGATGTGGGCGCGCGTGATCGTCCGGTGCGGCAGCACGACCGTGTTGGGCCGCTCGTCCGTGACGATGGCCACCAGCGCGCAGTCGGGGCCATCAAGCACGGTGCACTGCTCGACCTTGTCGGCGTAGTAGGCGTCGCCCTCGCCGCAGCAGGAGGCGTACGGGTTGTCGGGCTGGCGCAGGCTCTCGTAGTAGAGCGAGATGTCCGGGATGCCTTGGCGCTCTTGCGCCGCCAGCTCCGAGGCAACAGCGATGAGAACCACAAGGGCCAGCGCAGTTGCGGCGATTATCCCGCCGAAGAAGAAATCGTCGAAGCGCATCATTCGACGCGCTCCAAGCTGTCGATACAGTGCATCGCGTGGTAAGCGCCGATTTCGCTACGGACCACCGCGATACTACCGTCAACGATGGCTCGCAGGTCGAATACGGGCGTACTCGTTTTACACCACCGCACCCGATCACCGACCTGTAGCGGGCGGGGCTCGACGTGGACGATGTCGGAAAGGGGGGCAGCGGCCCGTGAGCCATATCCAAATTCGATGAGCCACACTCCCGCTGTGTGGTTCCCCACTCCACCTACTGATTGATACGCAGCGACGCCTTTTACGTGCACCACGTCTCCAACCTCGATGTCCTTCATGCTCCCATCTCCTCAATCTGAACCACGGTGAATTGCTCCATCGGCGGAGTCGGCTGGACGCCTTGCGGGCCGGCGAACCCCGTGACCGTGACGGCGATCACCAGGTAGGCTTTGTGGTCGTAGTTGATGTGCTTGACGACGCCGATCGGCAGGAACGTCACGGCGGCGAACGCGCACGCGGTGGGGTTTTCTTCTTCCTGGTTGATCGTCGCCACGGTGGTGACCGGGTTGGCGCCCATCTCTTGCGAGAGCTCGACGAACCGCTCGACCTGGGGGATGGTGTCGCACAACAGCCCGTGGCCGACGGTTGGCTCCTGTTCGGCAGAGAGTGCGGTGCCGGTCTGCCACCCCACCCAGAAGACGAAGACGCACCACCACAGGAACAGCGTGCGGGCGATGGTCATGGCGCTATCCCGGTGATGGCGTCCTTCGCCTGCTCGAACGTCCACTCACCCTCGATCGCCCGCGTGAGATAACGGAGAGCTTGCTGGGTGTACGCCGTATCGATGTGCACCGCGGGAGCCCAAAGGGCTTCGTCCTCTGCTTGAAGCGCCGTCAACTCGCGAAGTTGTTTCAGCGTTGCGTGCGTCATGCTTTCGTCTCCCCTTTTCCGAAGACACTCGGAATGAGATTGGAAATCGCCCCGAAGCCGACGCCGGCGAGCACGCCGCCGGAGATCATGAATGCCCACGAGAGCGCGCTGGCGTGCAGCGAGTTGTCGGCCTTGCCGTAGAGCAGCAACCACCAAACCATCGCGCCGTTGAACGCGAGCGCCGCCCACGCAAAGGCGATGCGCCACGACGTGTTGACGGGTTCAGGGGTGTCGGTCATTGCTCCGAACTCTCAAGCAACGCGTTGAGAGCTCGCGCGATCAGTTCCGCGTCGCGTTTCGCTTGACCGCGATCAGGTGAATACTCGGCGTCGTCTACCGGGTCCTCGCTGACGCGACATACACGCCGATAGCTGTCGGGGCGGTGATCCCAAATCTCGTAGGTGATCGAGCCGTCGTCCTCGTCGTAGCGATCCACGGCGTACGGACGAGTCTTGGAGTAGGTTTTGCGCAAGGGCTCGATCACTGCGCCAATCCCTTCGCGATGCTGTTGTAGAAGCCGATCAGCCGACGGCCGCAGCGCGACTTGGCGACTTCGGACCGCTTGAGCTCGGCGATCAGCCGCACGACCGCGCGCTTGCTCAACGGCCCCTTTGGCGCTTTGACGTACTGGCTGAAGCAGGTCTGCACGTCAGCCGGCACGGCCGGCAGCCGAATCTCAGCGTTCGGCTTCGGGCCAGACGGCGCGCAGTTCACCAGTGTCAGCGCCAGTAAGGCAAGCACCGTCAACGATGCGAGTTTCGACTTCATCGGATGCTTCCTTGAGCTTGTTGATCTCTTGCTGGTCTTCCAACGCACGCAGGTTGTCGTCAGCCGCGGCTTGCTGGTATGTCGTCAGTTGTCGGCGGAGGTCTGCCGCAATTTGCTGCTCGGCGGCCAAAGCGGTTTTCGCCGCGGCGGCGTCGCAGAATGCGTCACGGGTCTTCCACCCGGCGCCGTAGACCACCAGCACGAGCGCGCCGACCGCGGCGGCTTTGACCCACCAGGGGATAAGACTAATCATCCGATCTTCCCTCGTATCCATGCAGCAACGCGCTGACGACCGAAAAGAAACAACGCGATCGCGAGGGCGATCAGCGCCACCACGATCGCCCCTCCGATCAGCACCGCCCAAACCCACGGGTCGGTCAGAAACGCGAAAATGCTGAACCCGCCGACGCCGCTTGCGCCCTTCCAGCGGCGCTTCATCCAGCCCCACACGCCGTGCTCGACTGGTGCTTCGATCGGCTCCACGTCGGGTGGCATGTACGGAGGAATTTCGGGCGGCAATTCTTCAGGGACGGGTTCGGGCGTCTCCTTAACCATGGCGAGCGCCTTGGCCCGCACTTCCACGACGCGCCGGCTCCACCCCTTGCCGAACGTGGGCCATGTCCGGATGCGCTTGAGAAACGCCAACCGGGCGTCGCACAGCCGGGCGATGGTTTCTGCGTCCGACCCGCCGATGGCTTTCGCTAGATAGGTTCTGGCCCGCATCACACCGGAGTTGACCGCGAAATCGAACGCCGCGTAGTCGACGCCGGACGCCAGATTGTCGCCGCGAACCGCGTCCCAGTAGCGGGTTTTGTATACGCGGTGCACCACGCTCATCGGGATGTCACGCATCGGCCCGGCGTAGCCGTTGGCGCGAGCGACGGCGATTGTGATGCCGTACATCGTCTCCCCGCCAGGGTCGCGGGGGTGATTGGCATATCCCCCCTCATGCCGGAGAACTTCCGCCAGGCAGGTTCCAAAATTGGCTTTCACGGGCGGACTCCACGTGTAGGCAGCAGGTTGTCCACGCTTGTCTCATCTTCCGACATGGCAGTCAAGCGAATTCGTGCTGCATCTGATTCTTTCAGGCTGGTTCGGTCCCCGTCACGCGCAATGCGTAACCTGGGCCGGCTGTTTCGCTTAGCGTAAGGTCCTCGCCGGTGAGGTCTCCTGTGGCGAAGGCCCTTGCCTGACCGCTTATTCGGTCGGTCGTACCGGTGATGAATGCGCCTGGATGGAACTCTCCGGTGCCGGGCACCACGTACGGCGCAGCGAGTGTGTGATCCACCCATCCGCCGCCCGGATGGCTGAAAGCCTCCGACACCACGACGTCGTAGTTCCCGGGGCTGTTCCTAATTGCGATCTTGATCGTCGTCTCACGCGCATTCGTCTGATACAGCCCGATGGAGTTGATGGTCGCTCCGTTGTCGACGGCGAAGGCTCTCGCAAAAATCGTCGCGGTGCTGGTCGTTTGATTGGCGAGGTTCGGATCAGACGTGCTTTCCGTGTAGGGCTCTGCGCCGCCCCCCTGCGGCAGCACACCCGGGACACTGGTGAACCCTAAGCCCAGCCCGAGCATCAGTAGAGCGCCCAGATGTCGTCGGCGTCGCCGCCGGTGCGGACCTGCTGGCAGGCCAGCGGGTTGTAGCCGGCCTGGAGCGGAACATCCGTTCGGATCGCGCCGCTCGCGTCCATCAGGTTGGCGGTGCCGGCGGTTCCCACCAGCAGTGCGCGGCAAGTGCCGCCCGGCAGGTCGCTGTTGGCCTTGGTGACCGGCACGAACTTGGCGGCCGGGTTGGTCGAGTAGATAGCCATTTACTTCTCCGTTACGTGTGGTAGGCTAGCGTCCATGTTCTGGCTCATTGCCATCCCGGTTGACCTGTTCATCTTGTGGCTGCTCGTGAACTTCGGCGGCCCGATACTCCTGTTTCTGGCCTACGCCATCCTGTGGGGCACGGTCGGCCTACTTACCATCGCGGGGGTTGTAGCCTTCCTGCGTTGGCTCTCCTGGCGCTCCGCTATCCGGCTGCACCGCTGAGACGGGCACCAGCGCCATATAGCTCTGCATCCGTTCGGCCTGCATCTTCGTCGCCCGCCCGATTTTCGATACCGTCGCCATGTTCTCCGCGGCTTTCGGATCGTAGAGCGCAGCCCGCCACGCGGCTTCGGCCTCGCGCGAAGTCAGGTTCTTGTACCAATTGAGCACGATACGGGGGATTTCGTAGACCGGGTTTGACCGGCCGCGCGAGAGCGTCGTGACGGTTGTCGCGATGGTCTCCGGCCGCATCCCGACCTGTTCGGAGAACTTATCCGAGAAGCCCTGCGGCGCCGGCACCGCTCCCGCCGGGCGCGGCACACGGGCTTGCGTGCGAGTGGCGTCGATGATTGTTTGGATGTCGCCGCGGTGCTTCGGCGTAAGCAGGATGTCGAGCGACCGGGCATTGGTCTTCAACGCCTGCTCGATCTTGTCGACATTGAACAGCGCATCCTTGCCTTCCTCGCCGAGCACGCGCGTCCACACCGCGCGGGTCAACGCCGCCTCGTTTTCCGGATTGCCCCGTACTGAATTTTTCAGAGCTCGCGCCGCGCGCCAGTCCTTCATGGCCTTGTCGATCGCCACGCCGGGCTCGCTGCCGAGCATTTTGCTGACCGTGCTGTCCGCTACGGCCGTCCGACGGCTGTTGAGGCTGCCGAGCCGCTCGTAAAGCGCGGATGGGTCTCGGGCGGAAACGGCGTCGCGGATCCACGGCATCTCGTTGACCACGCGGCTGTTGCGGTTCAACCACGCATCCACCGCGCCCCTCTTTATCTGGCCGGTTGCCGGGTCGATCGCCTTCTGCCGCAAATCGTCCAGCGCGTAGTCGGTCATCAACCGCCGCGCCTCCGGGTTCTCGCCGTAGAGGCGGTTGAACTGTCGCGCCCCGCTGACGTTGTTCGGCTGGAAGAACTCTTTAGGTACATCTTCGTCGGCGACGAACCTTTTGCTGTAGCCCGTTTGGTCATAGCGACCGACTTCGCGGGAAGCGCCCTCCCGGAACCGCGGCACATATTCGCCCCGGTAGTAGTCGCGGTACGCGGCAAGCCGCTGCTGGACGCCGGGGTCAGGCAACTGGAGGCCGCCGATGAAATCGTTCAGCCGGGTGAGCGTCCCGTTCAGAACGTCCCGTT
>WHTT01000048.1 GCA_009377605.1 Luteitalea sp. | reverse complement strand
CCGATGGTGAGGGCTACTATCGTCTCATCAATCTCGCACCTGGCACGTACACCATCACCGCGGAGCTCACAGGCTTCTCGACATTCAAGCGGGACGGCATCCTTCTCCGCACCGGTGCGACGTTTGCCGTCGACGTCACGATGAACGTGGGCGCGTTGGAGGAGACCGTCACCGTCTCGGGTGAGTCGCCGATGCTCGAAGTCTCCAAGCCGGGCAACGTGCTCAACATCGATGGCGAGTTCCAGAAGAGCCTCCCGATCGCGGCACGAAAGAACTGGACGGACTTCCTCGAGCAAACCCCAGGTGTGCACTCGCGGCCGTTCGACGATGGCAGCGGTCGGATGGTGTATTTCGGTCATGCCACCGAGCACTTCGCGCACGTCGTCCAGCTCGAAGGAATGCAGGCCGGCAACTACAACGACTTTCAGGTCACCTACGTGCAGATGGATTCCGACATGATCCAGGACACGCAGGTGAAGACCGGCGGTGTGGACGCCGCGACGCCCATGGGGACGGGGCTCGCGGTCAATGTCATTACCAAGAGCGGTGGGAACGACCTCAGGGGCTCGGCTGGCTTTGCGTATCAGCCGTTCGACTGGAACGCGGACAACACGAGCGCCAGTACGGTGTTCGATCTGGCTTCTGAGCTCGGTGGCGGTGAGCGGATCTCCACCGGCGGGAGCCCCGTGCAGGCCAAGGTGAGTCAGTTCGATGGCAGCCTCGGCGGGCCCATCCAGCGTGATCGCGCCTGGTTCTTCGGCTCGGCACGCTTCTCTCGCGTAGAAAGCGGTATCGGCCGCATCGACAAGCAAGTCAACGACATTCAGGGTTACTTCCCTGGCACCGAGCTGTTTCCGAACAAGATCAAAGGGTTCCAACCTTATGCCAAGGTGACCACCCGGCTCGGCCCGGCACACGAGCTCGTTGGCGTCTTCCAACGTGACCGCACGTCGGGACAGAACAACTGGGAGTACCTCTATGAGCCCATTGGCGCGTACTCCAACGGTGGCAACCTGTACAACGTCAAGTTGACCTCAGCGTGGGGCGATAGTCTCACGACCACGTTCTCCGTCGGGTACAACGACAAGAGCGGGAACGACGAGAGCACGTACACGACGTTTGGATTCGAGGGAAGCGGCCCCAACATCGAGATCTACGAAGGAACAGAAATCTCGGAGGGCGTCATCACCGGCAACGGGCGGATTCTCGAAGGTGGTAACGTCGACTACAGGACCTACTCCCCAGCGTCACTCTGGCTGATCCGTGGCGACTTGACCTACTACACCCAAGGCGTGGGCGGATCACACGAGATCCAGACCGGGTTCTTCCTGGAGCCGCGAAACACGTACGACCAGACACGCGTGTACTCGAACGACGGGTTCTTCCAGGAGTTCCGTACGCCGGTCGACTCGAGCAATCCGTCGCTAGGAACGATAGCCTTCCGACGCGACTACGCCGATCCAATCGAGATCACGACCCGCCAAGCGCGCGACAGCAACTACGCGTTCTACCTGCAGGACGATTGGAAGCCGACGGCGCGACTGACAGCGAACGTCGGGATGCGCTTCGATTACGTGAAGCGTGTGGACCAGGTCTTCGACATCACCCGTCAGCGGTCGTGGACCGTCCAACCGCGCGTCGGCGCGACGTATCTCCTCACGGAGGACGCGAGAAATGTGCTGCGCGCGAGCTGGGTGCTCGTCGGTGAGCAGGTGATGGGGCGTGACGCGGTAACGACGTTTGGCGCGGACAACACCGTGTCTGTGCGCACGTTGTACGACAACGATCTCGACGGCGAGTTCGAGACCGAGGAATTCGACGCTGCGTCGACCACGACGATTGCGGGCGAGCAAATCGACGAGGACCTTCACCAGCCATATGTCGACGAGCTGATCGTGGGATATCGGACGCAGCTCCCCTGGCAGATCGGTATCGACGTGGCGTACATCAACCGTGTGTACAACGATACCTGGGCGGAGCTGGAGATCAACGGCTTCTGGCCGGATGCGCCTGGTCAACCGTTTGGCGGCTGGGGTCGCATCGATCCGAACCGCGGCGCCACCGATCAGCAGACGAACAACTCGTGGAGCCAGTTGAAGTATCAGGCCATGGAGCTCACCGTGACGAAGAACATGTCCAACGGGGTCCAGTTCATGGCGGGATTCAACCGGCAGTGGCACAAGATCGCCGGCACCTGGAATCCGACCGACAGGGCGGGCTTCATCCACCCAGACGCCTTTCCGAATGATGGCAATCTCTACATGCCGCGTGGGAACAACGAAGAAAATTCGCTGCCGGACTCTGGCAGCGTGCTGAGCTATGGACCGACGTGGATGAAGTATCGCGGCAACTGTGGTGCCGTGTGGCAAGCACCGTGGGGCGTCAACGTTGCCGGTAACCTCACGGTCCAGGCCGGCCCATGGTCGGGACCCATTCTCACACGGCTCGATGCGGACGACCCCGAGATCACACGCTACGGGCCAGAGCGCTTCACGCTGCCCGATGGAACGACGCAGCCGAATCCACTCTCGACACGGAATCGCTACGTCTACAGCACGCGGGGCGAGGGCCAGGTTCAGGCGCCCCCGATCACCGCGGTTGGCCTGAGGATTGGGAAGCTCTTCAGACTCGACCGCTACCAGTTCGAGGTGGCGGGCAGCATCTTCAACCTGCTGAACGGCGGCGATTTCACCCAGTTCACCTACAGCAGCGCGAATCAGAGCTGGAGCCCGAACTTCCTGGAGATGCGGAACCGCCAGCCCGCACGTGCATTCCAGTTGACGGTGGTCGGTCGGTTCTAGTTTCTTCTATGGGTAGCGAGGGGTTAAAGACCCCTTGCTACCTACTACGTGCACACGTCCTCTCGCTACGTTCCTACGGACCACGATTCAGAGAGTTGATGAGTTGAGGATTCTGGGGCTCGTGCTGGCGGTTGCCACCACTGTGGCGGGTCTCACGGCCTCACCGTGCGGTGCCGCTCTGCCCACGCGCGGTGCGTGGTGCCCAGGCGACACAACGGGGTTGGCAAACGAGCCGCTCGTCACACGCAGCGCTGTTACCCAAGCCGATGATATCGCGGCTGTTTTCAACGGCTCACGGCGTGAAGAGCTGTCGGAAAGCACTCGCCTCGACGACCGCAGGGCGCTGGTGACCGGTGACCGCGGCTACATGATGGGTGACACCGCCGGCCTCTATCCCGCCTGTGGCTGGCACATCAGGGGCGAGATGGGTGGCTTCTGGAGCCCGCCAATCAAGTTGCTCGACGGGATCTGGTCGCCATCGACGGTCGTTGGCTGGGGGCCGACATCCCAACCGCGCGCTACACTAGCGGCTACGGTTATCACCGCTTCGGCTACGAGGCCCCCTCTGACCTATTGATCGACAGGGTCGATTTCGTTCCCGACGGTCTACGCGCGATCGTGGCACCTACCGCGTCACAGCGGCATTCCAGGTCGCCCAACCGGCGGCCACCGTATGGAACGTGCTCACCGACTACGAACAGATTCCGCAGTTCATGCCGGAGGTTCGTAGGAGCATTGTCCGCGAGCATAGCGCGTCCCGGGCGCTCGTCGAGCAGGAGGCGGTGGCGCGCATCCTGCTGTTCTCGAAACGCCTGCACCTCGTCCTGGAGGTGCACGAGCAGGGCGACGTGATTCACTTTTGCGACACGGCGGCCGACAGCTTCACGCGCTACGAGGGCCTCTGGCGTGTGCACGAACACGACGCTGGCACGACGGTCACGTACGAGCTGACCGTGCAGCCCGCCTTTACCGTGCCGCCGTTTCTGTTCACCAGACTGGTCAAACGTGATGCCGAGCACATGATCGAGCGCCTGCGAACCGAGATCGCATTGAGGCACGGCGGCACTCGCGCACGGCGGTGACGCTGGGGGAGAGCAGGGCGACGAGTCCGCCGTCACGCTATGGTGTCACCGGCTATGAACGCGCTGCCCACGCACACCCGATGGGTCGTCATTGGTGCCGGATTCGCGGGTGCATCCACGGCGTGGGCGCTCGGGCGAGCGGCATCCGCCCTACCTGCGATTCGCGCGTGATCGCGGGTTCAGGCTCTGCACAGGCTGCGCGGTCGACGAGCTGCTGGTCGAAGGCGGCCGCGTCACGGGCGTCCGCGTGGGTGCGCGAACGATCCGTGCCGACGCCGTCATTGATGCGACCGGTGCCTGGGCGGGCAGGCTGCGTCCGGCGTCCGTTCCGTTGCCGCTGCAACCCTTCCGCCGCCACCTCTTTGTCAGTGGTCCTCTCGCCAACCCGTGGCCGCGTGAGGCCCCCTTCGTCTGGGTGTGGCGCGACGAGCTCTATGCGCGCCGGGAGGGCGACGCGCTGCTGCTCTCGCCGTGCGATGAGACCGCTCACCCTCCCGGTTGTCCGCCGGCGGATCCAACGGCGGCCGAGTTGTTGGCCGTGACGCTTGCTCGTCACGCGCCTGGTCTCGGGCATCTCACGCTCCGACGGTCCTGGGCGTGCTTGCGCACATTTGCGCCAGATCGTCGTCCAGTCGTGGGACCCGATCCTACCCTGACCGGTTTGTATCACGTCGCGGCGTTAGGCGGGTTCGGCGTGACGACCAGCGCCGCGATCGCGGAGGTGGCGGTGCTCGCGATGGCAGGAAAGCCGGCAGACTGGCTGGATCTCGCGGAGGTCTCGCCGGCACGATTGTGCGGGGCCGGTGAGATGCCGGCTGCCAAGGCAGCACACCGTCAATGACCAGGACGGCTTCAATAGCGCTCCGTCAACATGGCTATGAGCAGCAGCCCTGGTTGACAAACGCAGTAACTGATTGACTTATAGTGTCAGCCGAATGTTCCTTGACCGGGTTGACCCATATGTAAATACACTGACTGGGTCTCATGACTAACCTGCGGGAGAGCCTTCCGCCGCCCGTGGCCGCTCGACGTCCAGATACCGGATCCGGCCGGCATACCTGGCGAGCGTCCGACGGAGATCATCCGGCGAGGTTGCATCCAGGTTCGCGCTCGCGAGCACCGGCGGCAAGTGGCCTTGTTGCAGCAGCAGGACGGACGCTTCGATCGTGACCGCGTGCACGATCGCAGCACCGATGATGGTCGAGAGCGGTCCCATCCGGAGCGCACGGTCGGGTAACTTCGTTGCCGCGTCGCCCGTGGGAACGCCAGTGTCGATCACGACGTCCACCAGCTCGTACAGCTTGCGCCCCGAGGCGTGTCGTGCTGCAACCGCCCGAGAGTGGGTCAGGCTCGTAACCGCGATTACCTTGACGCCCCGGGCGCGCAGGCCAAGTGCCATCTCGACAGGTACCGCATTGCGCCCGGAATTCGACGCCACGATCGCCGCGTCGACCGCGCGGATGTCCTCGCGCGCAAGGATGCGGGCGGCGTACCCCTCTTCACGCTCCGCGTTCGTACTCGCGAGAACGCCATCGAAGAACATCAGCCGGCGATCGAGAATCGGGTTGACGGCCGCCAGGCCGCCGGCGCGATAGAACGCCTCCTCCGCCAGCAAACGCGAATGTCCTGAGCCGAAGACATGGAGCACACCCTCCGACGCGAGGGCGGTCGCAACCAGAGACGCCGCCGCACCGATCGATGCGTGCTGGTCGCGCCGCAGACGCTCGAGTGCTTGCAAGACCTGCTCGAGGTAGAGCTCAAACGCCACTCGCCGTCTCCAGGCTCTCGAGCCGAAGGTCCCACTTCGCGTCGCACATGCCGAGCAGTACCGCTCCGACGATCGGCGCGAAGCGCGGCGGCCGCACCTCGACTTGGGGTTCGCCAGCGCGAACGGTTTCGAGAAAGGCCGCACGCACAAGGCCGGATCGTTCGAGGACGGCGCCCTGATACGACGCAAGGCACGCTGGAGCTTCGCGAGCGCCGCCCGCCGCCCGCCCTTCGCGCGCCTCCAGCGCGTGCAGACGCCGAATCACGGCCAGCACCGCTCGCGCCAGGGCTGCGCCCGCCCGCCCGCAGATCGCAGCCGCCACGTCGTCCCCCTCGTCGGCGCAGGCGGTCACCACGGGCGCGAGCGCCGCAACGCGCTGCTGCCCGGACGCCGTGCCGTACAGACGGGCGACCGTGTCGGGAAGGTTCGAGGCGCCAAGGGCGGCCGTCAGTCTCTCGACGAGCGCCGTCGCTGGGCCGCTCCCGTCGAACGCTTCGGCGGCTGCGACGAGGCCGAGGCGGCCAAGCTGATAGGCGCTCCCCTGATCGTCATACAGCGGACCCCAGCCCCCCGCCTTGATCGTCGCGCCTCCGCGCGTAATCCCCAGCACCGCCGAACCCGTGCCGGCGAGCGCGACGACGCCCGGATCGCCCGCGAGGGCACCCCGATGCGCAATGACCATGTCACCATGGACGACTACCCGACCGAACCCGATCGAACGCAGCATTCCGGCCGCAGTGTCCGCACCCGTGCCGTCGAAATCCACTCCGGCGAGACCGGCGGAGACGAGTGCGACGTCTTGAATGGTCGCGCCCGCCTTCGAGAGCGCCTCGCTCGTCGCCATCCTGAGCGCCTCCGTGGCCGTCACCAGCGGCACGTGCAGATGATTGGACGGACCGGCCCTACCGTCGCCCCTCGTGCGCCCGCCGGGGTCAACCGCGATGCACCGAGTCCCGGTTCCGCCGCCGTCAATCGCCAGGAGCAGCGTCATTCGGCCCTCAGGATCCTTTCCAGCCAGCCGTACATCTGCTGCGCGACCGACACGGGCAGACGATGGCCGCCCTTGAAGTAGATGGCGCGCAGACGGCCGGCCGCGCCCTGTGCAGCATAGACGGGCTGCAGCCTCGCCATCGCCATGCGCACGCTCCACCCGGCATTGGGAAACACAACGTCGTCGTCCGACGTGGATAACCAGAGCGGACGCGGTGCAGCGAGCGCGAGCATCTCATGAAGATCGAATGGCACCTGGATCACTTCGGAATCGGGCATGGCACGGTAGCGATCCATCGTCAGATACGGGCTGCTGACATAGAAGCCGAGCCTCGGCATCAGCGCAGTGGCGTGAGACCAGCGCCAGACGTTGCCGTCGATGCGAAATGTGTCGAACCCGCAGTTGCTCGCGCCGGCAGCGAGACGCGGCTCGAGCGCCAGACCGAACAGGGTCGTAATGCCGCCGTGCGAATGGCCCGCACATCCGATCCGCGTGCGATCGACGATCTCGAGCGTGCTCAGGTAGTCGATGGCCCGGCTCAGATCCGCGATCATCTTGCCGAGCAGCGACCAGCGCGGATGCGCCCTGTAGAACGGGATCGCGTCGCCGTAGTGGCCCGTGGCCCGATCGTGGCGCTCGCCGAAGCAGATGGCGTCCCACGTGAGCGTCACGAACCCTCGATCGACGAGATGACGGGCCGTGGCCTGTTCCGGATCTCCCGACAACCCGGCTGGCTCCCGCTTTCCCGCCTGTGTCGTCTGGTGGGGGCACAGGACCGTCGGCGCCGGGAAGTCTCCTCCGTGGGGTACCAGGAGATAGGCTGGAATCCACTCGCCGGTGGCCGCCATGATCCGCACGTGCCGCCGCAGGTGCGAGCCTTCGTCGGTCTCCTCGAGGGTCTCGGCCTGGAGCGCCACCGGTTGCGATACGGACTTGCCAATGAACGCCGCCAACGTCGATTGAATAGCGCGCCGGCGATTCTCCCACGAAGGCCTCACCGGTGCCGCTTCAGGGTGCTGCAGGTCGAGCAGCTCGGCGGACCCGCTCTGTGGCGTTCTCAAGGCTGGACGCACACTCGTCGTCATGTCGCGCCAGCGTGCCCAGCTCCAGTCCACGTAATCGAGCTCGCGATTCGGGAAGGGCCGCTGCAACATGCGCCGGCCGACAGGCAGAGCCGCTGCCGCCCCGCCGGCCACGCGCAGCAGCTCGCGCCTGTTCATCATCGATCGGTCACCCCTGCAACCTCGATCGCATTCGCCCCGGCCTCGACCGGCAGCGACAGCATGCCTGCCGCCGGATCATAGGCTGCTGCCACGACAGTGCCGTTTCGGGTCGTCCTGACGGGCGCCTGCCGTACGTGAATGCGGACGTGCGTCGGACCATCCGCCTCGATGACGCCGGTCAGACCGGCCGATCCATAGTCGAGCGCCACGCTGACCGCGCGGTCGGACTCGAACAGTGACCGATCGCCGTGCCGCAGTCCGCGAACCTGCTGTGCGCCAATCCGCTGGACGCCAGGTCCCGCGATGCGTGCCGTCCACGCCGCAGCGTCCGTGCGCCAGCCTGCGACGGCCGACTCCTCTGACGCGGCGCTCGTGCTGAACGCCACGACATCGCGAGCGCCGCCTCGAGCGATGGTCGACACACCCGACCAGCCTGGTGCCGACAGCAGCTCCAGACCCGCCGCGGCCGCGCTCGCCGCTTCCCTGGTCTTACGGGGGAGCAGGACGACCATGAACCAGGCGTCCGCGGCACGGTCGGCCGTCACCAGATCGAGATAGGCTGGCTGCGGCGGGACGTCGGGCGGCGTGCGGGCGGACAACACCGGAAAGGGAAGGTGTCCCTCTCCAGCCATCAGCCGCATTGCGGTTGACGAGAACGGCCGAACGGCCAGGGCGGCGTTAGTACCGGTATAGGTCGCCGTCGCAGAGACGCCGCTCCCGGCGACCGTCAGCCCGCGCTTCGCCGGCACATGCAGCCGCACGGTGAAGCCGGCGGGTTCTCCGCTCGTGCGGACGCGATCGAAGACGACGAGGTAGTCCGGTTTGATGTAGGCGAGCCGGCGCGTGTAGCTCGCGAGCCGGCCGCGGTAAACCGGGGCAAGCTCACTTCCCACCGCATCGTAGGACGGGCTCAGAATGACATCCGTGATGCGCGGGTGTCGATTCAGGGCTGCGAACTGACCCGTGTCGGCGATGTCCTGGCTAGCGGGGTTGCCATCGACGAGGAGCGTGTTGTGGCCCGCGGCCTGTGTGAAGAACGTGTCGTAGTACGGATCCTTGTAATAGTCGGACCATCCAGCCTCCGTGATCAGCGTCTCGCCCAGGGCACGGAACTGAAACGACCCCTGATCGGCGTGGTTGTGGTTGAACGTTGGGCCCGCGCGGAACAGAACGAGCCCCCCATCGGGACCCCAGCCGGCGCGGAACACCGCGTCTCCTTTCTCCCTGAACAGCCGCGATCCGCCTCCGGCCGGCGGCTGCGGAGCGACGCGGTCGTCGAAGAACAGGAAGTCATAGATCGTCCGCGGCTCGAACCGGCTGGCGTACCAGCGAATCACCGGATCCGTGGACCGGGCGACGATCGCCCGAATGGAGTGCCCAGCGGGGGGATGCGTATCTCCCATGTCGAGGCTCTCGTGGATCGGATCGGCCAGCGTGTGCAAGGGATACCGTAGCGACTCGACGACGTGCGTGCTCTCCCAGTAGGACTGCCCGAACACTCGTTCCAGGGCCCAGAGCATCGGACCAAGCGTTTCCAGATCGAACTCCAGGTAGCTGATGCCCTCGCCGTAGCTGCCGTCCGCCAGGAACGACGCGGCCATGTGATCCTCGATCTTCATGAGCAGCCCGTTCAGCGGGAGCGAAAGCTCGTTGTCCTCCTCTGCGGAGCCGTCGCCGACGATCGCAGCAGCGGCAATGATCGCTCCGCCGACGGTGTGGGCGATCCAGTTGCTCGTGTCGGCCATCACGCGGTTGTCGAGCACGTACTCACGCCACGTCGGAAGAATCGATCGCTCCAGCAGCGCCCGTCGGACGAGCCGTCGCTCGTCGCCCGACAGGTCCGCATACAGCAGGTCGTACGCGAGTGCGACGGCCGACGCGAGCTGGCCGGCCGGGTAGTACGTGTGCTGCCCATGGGCTTCGAACCAGGGCGGCGCCCACGTCTCCCACCTGCTGACCTCGAGGAGGGCCGTCCGAGCGGCGGCACGCGCCTCGCGGTCGCGGTTGACGAAGCCGACAGCCGCGTTGCTGGTTATTCGGCTGCGCGCGCGATTCAGCACGTCGAAGTATCCAGGGAGCGATGGAAGCAAGTACGCCGCGTCCAGCCGGGTGAAGACCTCGCCACCGTGCGCGATGGGCCCCGTCTCGCGCGAGGCGCGGGCCGCCTTCTCTAGCGTCGTCCACAGCGTGGTCAGGCGAGGATGCTGCCGCCTTCCGCGAATCGTGCCGACAGCCTGTGGATCGAAATAGAGACGGGGATGACGTGCGGAGAGAGGCGGCAGGACAAGCAGTCGCACGGTCGTCTCGATCCGGCGGCCGTCGGCCGTCGTGCCGTCGAGGCGCAAGCGCCAGATGCCCCGCGGATCTTCGGCACGGACCCTGTAGGCTGTCGCGTCGCTCCACCTGTTGCCGGCGGCCTTTCCATCGTCGGACCCGTTATCGTCGTCCAACGCGCCACGGGCGATCGACTGACCCGCACGCCCCGCCAGGGACCAGATCGCCCGCTTCAGCGGAACCGGCGCGCGTGCTTCAATCGATAGGGTGCTGCCCGTACGGAGCACCCCCGAGGATACACCGTCGCGCCACGGCTCGATTCGCGTGCTGGCTGGCTGCCGCACGTCGAACGACACCTGTCGCGACGCGGCGATCCGCACGTCGTCCAGCAGAAGGCGGGACGTGATATCCGGGGCCGCGTGCACGATGTGCGCCACGACGTAGACCGCTTCGATCCGCGTACCAGCCACCAGCCCCCGGCCGGCTCCATCGCGGAACTGCGAGAACCGCCCCGCGGCGCTGGTCCAGGCACCGGCCGACGCCAGCAGGCGCCAGGTGTATCGCCGTCCGTCGGCTCCCGCCAGCCCCACTTCGAGCTCAGCGGCGAGGGCGCGCGGCTCGAGTCGGTACGCGAACGCAAGGTCGGCTCCCTGCGACGCCACGAGGCCGACTTCCTTGATGAAACCAATGGTGATCGGGCCAGACACGACGGGCGTCACGACTCGCATCAGCGCGCGACCGCCGGGTGCGTCGAAGGCGGTCGTCGGGCTCAGCGACGGCTCGTACCCGACGTCCTGTGCTGGCGGATAGCTCGCCCACTGTCCCAGATCGTCGCCGTCGAAGGACTCCGCGAGGACGACCGGCTCGAGGACAGCCAGAACACTGCCACCCTGTGCACCGCTTCCGCCGTGCCGCAGGCACAGTGCGCAGACCAGGCCGGCCGCGATTCCCAGCCGCTTCATCTCGTGAATGCCTTCTCGAGCGCCGGCCAGAGCTTCTCTCGCGTGAGACTGCTGGCCGCGAAGATGACGATGCCGTCCGGCTGTGCGCGACGCGCGGCATCAATCGCGCGAATCAGCTTCTCTGGGGGACAGAATCCCGGCGGCAGATCCGCACGCACTTTCGCGAGCGCTGAGGACAGGCTGGCGAGCGCAGCGGGAAGCTGCTCGGGCGTCGCGCGCTCCGCGGATCCGGCCAGCTGATCGAGATGCCTTGCGACGTCAGGGGCGAGCGGCGCGAGGCGCTTCTGCAACCGGTCGTGGGCGGCGACCAGCTGCTTCATCATCGCCTGCCGCGCCGCATCGACGTCGCCGGAGGCGCCCTCCAAAACGTAGACGGCGGTATTGAGCTGACGCTGGACGACCCGAGCGTCGTCTACCTTTCCCGGCAGATCTCTCAACGCGTCGATTGCATCGTTCATGTCGTCGAACGGCTGCAGCTCCTCCCGGTACAGGTATGTCGTCGCGATGCCCGCCTCCAGCGGCCGGCCGTGCCGCGTCCACTCGAGCTGCCGGCGCGTGGTTTCTTCGAGATGATCCAAATAGGCCTCGAAGCTGCCGGCGAAGTGGCTGCGGTACGTCATCGGCGTGTAGATATCGATCCACTCGTTCCAGCGATGCCATTGCTGGCCGATGAAACGGGCGCTCTGCACGGGGTTCTTGAAGACGGCAGCCGAGATCTCGAGCTTCGGATTGCTTCTCTTCACGAGCTCGTGGACCTCGCGCACGAAGTTGTTGATCTGCTGCACGCGGTAGTCATAAAAGAAGTAGCGCACGTCGGGCGAGCCACCGGGAATCGTCCGACCGTTCAGCAGGAAATCGGCGCGCGCGCGTCGCTCCGCCTCGCTGTAGGTTCGTGGCAGCATCGTCGGATCCGTCCACCAGTTCGCCTCCACGCGCTCCTGACGCACGTCGACGTCGTACCGCTCGGCAGGCCGTGTCTCGTACGCCAGCATCGCGTACCGCGGAACGTGTGCGAGACAGTAATCGCAGAAGCAGAAACTGTCGGGGGCCACGTCTCCGGGATACCGGACGTAGTCATGATGGATTCCGTCCACGGCGGGATGCCTGGCGAGCTCCTCGATCATGGGCAGCAGCCACTGGTCCGTGTATCCCGGCCGGCGCGCCGGACACATCCAGATATAGGGGTACGGACGCCGCCGCGTCCCGAGTGTCTCGGTCGCGGTCGTTCCGCCCGCCGGATTGAGCTGCGCCCACTCCGGGTGGGCACGCACCGCGGCGCCGTTGACGCCTTCGACGAAGTCCACCAGCCACGCATGCACCTTGATGCCATGCGGACGGGCCGCCGCACGCAGCTCGCGGAGCAGGTCGAACGACTCGTAGCCCTTGACGACGGCGTCGGCGAAGCGCCGGCTGGGCCAGTAAATCTCCCCGTTCATCCCCTTCACGAGCAGGATGACCGTCTCGATGTGCGCCCGGCGGCACTGCTCGACGAACGCGCGAACTGCTGCCGGCGTTCGGCCGACTTCCGGAGGATGCACCCAAATGCTGTGTCGCTCCGGCGCGCCGCCCTGGGCTGGCCCACGGGCGGCCAGCACCGCGGCGGCGGTCACGAGGACGAGGGCACCCGTCAGCCACGTGAAGAGCCGTCTTCGTAATCGCATCGTGCACTGCCTCCTAGGCTTCCGCAAACGGCTGGGCGTCGTTGACCACGTCGACGTCCGTGGATGCACCGGCTTCCCACGTGCCAGATTCGACGCGGCCGGCTCACAACAGCTCCACACGCGATCCCGATTGACAGGCCCCGAGCCCGCGGAACACCCCCCGGCGCGCCCAGCGGGCGATGAACAGGCCGCCGCTGGCGAACATGATCGTCAGGCTCGACGCGGCGATCGCCAGGTGCTTGCCGAGCGGCGCGATGACGGCGACGATACACGCCGTGGCGAACGCGATGCCGAGCGCGCAGTCGATCAGATCGCGCATCGTCTCTCGACGGATGGCAATCCGCTCTCCGGTCGAGAGCGCGCCGACCACGGGTCCCCAGAATCCCGGCGGCCGGCAGCGATCGTAGAAAGCTCGCAGCGTGTCGATGCGCTCTGGCCGCGTCAGCAGGCTCACGACGATGCTGGTCATGGCACCCAGACCGAAGAGCAGCAGGAATCCCTTCCAGAACGGATACACCTGCTCGTTCGAGAACCCCAGCGGGAACCACACGACATAGCTGAGCGGGAGACCGATCACGAGCGTGGCGGCCTCGCCATAGATGTTGAGGCGCCACCAGAAGAACCGCAGCCACGACAGCGGCAGAATGAAAGCGAACACGACCGAGTTGATGAACAGGAACCACGCCCGCAGCCCCTGCACGAAGTAGTACGCGACGATCAACGCGAGCGCGAACAGGAGCAACGACCCGACCCGGCCCGCCCACACATAGTGACGCTCGGTCCGGTCGGGCCTTAGCACCGGCCGATACAGATCGTTCACGATGTACGAGGCGCCCCAGTTCATCTCCGTGCTGACCGTGGACATGTAGGCGGCAAGCACTCCTGCCACGAGCACACCGAGGAGCCCCGCGGGGGCGTAGGCGCCCACCATGCGAGCCCACGCCTCGGCTGGTTCCGCCAGCGATCCCGCTGGATAGAGCGCAGCGGCGGTCAGGCCCAGGAACAGGAACGGCATCACCCGAACGATCAGGGTGAGCATCGTGTTGAGAAGCTGCCCGACCTGCGCGTGGAGCTCGTTGCGCGCAGCCATGAAGCGCTGTGCGGTGAATCCCTCACCGCCCGTTGGCGACGCCGCGAAGAAAAGTCCCTGCACGACGAACGCCGCGATCGTCAACGTGTCGAGCCCGGGAGTGGGCAGGCTCAGATCGAAGAACGATTCGCCGCGCGATGAGGCCACGGTCCGGTAAATCGCGTCCATCCCGCCGGCGTGCGCCATCACGATGGGCACCAGGACGATGTTGCCAACCAGGAAGATCCCGAACTGGAGCGCATCGGTATACGCCACGCCGTAGAGACCGGACGTGGTGGTGTAGCAAGCCGTGATCAGGCCGGCGACCAGCATCAGATGAAGGGGGTCCCATCCCAGGATCGGACCGAGCGCCGCGCCCAGCCACGCGGACACGTACCCCATGAGGACGACGATGAAGCCGAAGCTCATGAAGCACGCATAGACGGCGCGGTAGCCGGACGCGAAACGGCCGCTGTATCGCACCGTCAGCAACTCGGCAGACGTCATGGTGCCCAGCCGCCTCCAGTACTTCGACCACAGCACCGCGCCGAGCGGCATCCAGACGACGTACGGGATCCACCAGACGGCGTTGCCGAGGAGCCCGTTTTGATACGTCAGCATCGTCACCGCGGGAGCCAGGCCCGCGTCCGTGTACGTGCCAACGGCCGACAGCGCGATGACCCACCATGGCAGGTCGCGGCCGGCGATGAAATAGTCCGCCACGCTCCGGCCGCCCCGCCGCACGAAATACAAGCCGACGGCCAGCATGAACACGAAGTACAGCGCAACCACGACCCAATCGACCGCGATCACGGCTGCCTCCCAATCTTCGTTCGCAAGGCGCCGATGCGATCGATTTCGCAGACAATCTGATCGCCGGCGCTCCGGCACGCCTCGGCGAGATCTACGACCGCGCCGTCGCCGGGCGCCGCGCCGGAGATCCAACGACCGTCATCCGCAAGATTCAGCCAGCGCATGGAACGTCTAGTCCTGATCGACGGCGCGAACCGTCCTCCCGGCTATGGAGCGGCCGGACAGATAACACCCCGCCGAAATCATCAGCACGACCGCGCCCGCGCCCGCGTTGATCAGCTGGCCCGCCCCCGCGGACTGCGCGGCGGCGGCGATCAGCAGGAGCACGCCCGTGCCGGCGGTCACCTGCGCGATGATCATCAGCGGCGTGAACGTTTCGCCGCCCACCGATTCGGCGGGTGCGTCCTCGTCGATCGGCCGGGCGAGGCGCGCGAAGAAGTCGGCGATCCGGCGGCGCTCCCCTGGACTCACGCTTCCCAGCGCACTCACGATCGCCATCGCGCCGGCCGTCACGGCGATGTTGGTCAGAATGGTGATCGCTTCGTAGTCGTAGCGCAGCCAATTCGGGTCGATGTCGGGCCTCCCGGCCAGCCACCATGTCTTGTAGACGAAGAGCGACACGCCCGAGATCAGCCCCGCGGCAATGCCGGCCACGGCGCCGCGAAACGTCAGCCGCCGGCTCACGAGGCCCGCGAGCATCGGCAGCAACATCGGCCCGACGAAGAGGCCGAACACCGTGACCATCACCTCGAAGAGTCCCCGCTGCGCGGTGGTGACGAGCATGATGCCGGTGGCGATCGTGAGCAGGCCCACGGCGAGCGTCGCGATCCGTCCGACGAGCACCAGCTTGCGCTGTGAGGCCTCCGGATCGATCAGGCGGCGGTAGACATCCTCCGTGATGACGCTCGCGATGACGTTGTAGTCCGCGCTCAACGTCGACATGGTCGCGGAGAACATGGCCGCAATCATGAGGCCCATCAGTCCGGCCGGCAGGAGCTCGAGGGCGAGCGCCGCATACGTGTATTGGGGCGAGTTGGGCGGAACCATCAGCTCGGGCATCAGTGTGCGCGCCGCAACGGCCGGCAGGATGAAGAGCGGTGGTCCCACGATCATCAACGCCGTGGCGAGCAGTCCGGCCTTCCGTGCCGCACGCTCGTCACGTACGCTGTAGAACCGCTGTGCGTAGGCCCAGTTCCCGTTGTAGCTGAGCATCACCAGCAGGTAGAACGCGAATACGTACAGAGGGGTGATCGGCCCTCCCACCGGCGCGCCGAAGTCCGCCGGCGCGCCTCGAAACATCGCCTCGAACCCGTTGAGACGGCTGACGACCAGCGGAAAGAGCACCACGACGCCGAGCGTCAGCACGATGAACTGGACGTAGTCGGTCACCATGACGGCCCACAGACCGCCCATGAACGTGTAGAGCAGCATCACGAGTCCACTGACCAGGATGCTCGTGCGAAGGTCGTAGCCCATCCCGACCGAGACGAAGATGCCGGTCGCGTAGATCTTGAGCCCGTCGTCGATCACCTTCAGGGGGATACCGGTCCAGGCCAGCACCTGCCGCAGCGCCGGGCTGAAGCGCGCCTCGAGGAACTCGACGGGGCTGATGATCCGCGCGCGCTGCCATCGCGCGGCAAGGAACACGCTGCCCGCCAGCATGGCCGCTGCCGCGCTCCAAGCAAGCGTGATCGCCACGAGCCCGTATCGATACGCCATCTCGGAGTAGGCGACGAACGTGAAGGCGCTGAAGCCGGTCAGGTAGAACGAGATGCCGGTGAGCCACCACGGCACGCTCCGTCCGGCCGCGAACAGGTCGCGGACGTGACGCATCCGTCGCCAGAAGTAGAGTCCAATCAGCGTGAGCAGCGCGAAGTAGCCGAAGATGACGATGTGATCGGCGGTCTCGAGACGACTCGGCATCCGGTGCTCCGCTGCCGCCCCGGCAGGGGACGGGCGCTGGCTAATCCCTCGACGTCTGTTTCCTGACGACCCCTTCGGGCCGGCCGCTGACGAGTGATCGCGTGACGGCGTCGAGCACCGCCGTCACCTGCCGGCCATCGAACGCGGTCACGCGCGGCTCGGTATCCTCCGTGACGGCCGCGACGAAGTCCGAGAGGCATTCCACGAACGCTCCACGCATCCGGCCGAACACGTCGGACAGCAGGAACGTCTTCGGAAACGTGAAAGCCGTCGCGGTGCTCATCTCGATCGACTCGCGCTTCCGGTCGAAATGCAGATGGCCCTCGGTGCCGATGACTTCGAGGAACGAATCGGTCAGCGTCGGAAACGCGTTCGGATAGATCCATGCGGCCTCGAACGCCGCCACCGCGCCCCCTTCGAACGACACGAGGGCGTGCACCACGTCCCACGTCTCCACGCCTCGACTGGCCAGCACGCCTCTGACGCCGCGGGCGTAGGCCGTGACCGGCTCGGCCGCCAAGAACCAGCGCATCAGATCGATGTCGTGCGCCCCGAGGAAGTGAATCGGGGTCGTCCGGGCAGCCCATGGGAGCATCTCCGTCGGCACGTAGATCGTGTCGTTCTTCCGCGCAAAGCCTGACACCGGGCGGCCGATGTCCCCTCTCCGAATCGCGGCGGCGCCGTGATGGTAGGAAGAGAGCCAGCGATGGTTGAACGCGACCTGCAGCTTCTGTCGGGGGCGCGTGCGCAGCATGGCCAGAATGTCGTCCGCCTCGGCCAGATCCGTCGTAAACGGCTTTTCGCAGAGCACGTGCTTTCCGGCCTCGATCGCGGCGCGAACGGGCGCGTGGTGCACGTCGTCAGGCGTGGCGACACAGACCGCATCCACGTCGTCGCGCGCGAGCAGGTCGCGGAAGTCGGTGTGCCGGCCCGCCACGTCATATCGAGCGCCGACCTCCGCCAGTCGATCCTCGCGGCGCGTGCTGATCGCGGTGACCCGCGCCGCGGGATGCGCCTGGTAGATGCGAACGTATTGCTCGCCCATGATCCCAAGGCCGATGACGCCGACCCGCACGGACCGCGACGGGTCTGGCGCCGCGGCGGAGAATCCGGGTCCGGCGATGGGCGACGTCATGCCGTTGCCGCTCCGTCGAACAGCCGCCGCTGGAGTGCGAGGATCCCATCGACGAGCCGAGCCTCTGAGTCCTCCGCGCACTTGGAGGAGACGACTTCGTACCCGCCCACGGCATAGGCGCCGCTATCCGGCAGGTACGCGATGTACCCGTTGGTCACGCCCGCCAGCAGGATCGGCCGAGGCGCGGCACGCTTGACCCGGAGACCGATTGACACGAAGACCTCAGCCGGCACGGCAATCAGCGCTGCGCCGTCGATGCGAAAGGCCTGCACCTCGATCGTCAGAGGGCCCTGGGCGGCGTGAGCCTCGCCTCCGTAGAAGTGCGTGATCGACGCATACAGGCGCTCGGTGCGCGCGCGGGCGACCTCGTCGGGCGAGGCCCCCCCCGCCAGCATGTGGTTGAGCCGCTCGGTGGCGGCCTCGAGCGTCGCCCTCGTCTGGTCGGGCGGCGGGAACTGCCTCCAGGCCAGCTCCACGGGCTCGGATCGCGCGGCGATCGACGCGCGGGGTGTCGTCGAGATCGACGGCAATGTCGCGAGCACGGCATCCGCGAGGCGATTGCCGATTTCTTCGGCACGTTCGAAGGTCCGTCCGGGTGTGATCACCCCGATGGCGCTCAGCTCCGAGGAATGCCCGACGCTGACGTCGCCCTGCGCGCCGTTGACGAACATCGCACGGGCTCCCTGGCCGGGCCCCGCCTCCACCCGCGCGACGGCGAAGGCCGGAAAGTCGCCGGACGCCAGGAGATTGTCCGGCCCGAGGACCGTAGGGTGGCAGGCGTAGTTCACGACGACGGTCATCGGGCGACCGCTGGACTCCTCTACGCGAATCACGCCGACGTCTGGATCGATCGGACGGCGATTCACACTTCGTCGGTTCGCCCCCAACCCGTCCACGCTGGTGACACCGACACCGATCCGTGCTGGCCGCCGCGAGCGCCAGGCGCGCACAACGCCGTCCTCGATCACCCTTGCGAGATGGTCCATGTATCCGGCATCGAGGGTCTCGCCTGGATTGAAGAACGTCGAGATGGTGACAGGACCGGCATGCGTGTGCGTCGCCGACACCATGATGCCGCGCCGCGGGATGCCGGTCCTGGCGTAGATGTTCTGCCGCACGCGCTGCACGAAGACGTCGGATAGGGCGAGCAGATCGACGCTGACAAGGACGAGCGCCTCCCCCTCTTCCTCGAGCACGAGCGCGCGGGCGAATAGATCGTCGTGCACGCCGAGGCACACGCCCTCGCGGGCGGCGTATCCGGCGAGCGGCATGCCCGGCGCCGGCGAGATGCACGACCTGTCGAATCCGGCTGTCAGCACAGGACGCCCCAGAGGCAGCGGTCCGGGCGCCGCTCGGGCGCCCCGTCCACGGCACGTCGGCTCGGAATGACGCACATCAGAAGGTCAGCCGCATCCCGAGCTGAATCACGCGGGGATTGAATAGCTCGTTGTACGTGCCGACGCTGCCCATGGTCGGGTGCGTGAGCAGATTATTGGCGCGGACGAGTTGCGACAGATCGAGCCGGTGCAGCCGCTCGCCGGTCGCGTTGATGATATCGGCCCGCACCTCGAGCTGCACGCGGCCCGGCAGGTCGGACACCTTCGCGAACGACAGGTCGAGCCGATAGCCGTACGGCGCGCGGAAGAAGTTGCGCGGGATGCTGCCGAACGTTCCCGGCGCGTAATCGAGGCTGATGGCGTCGGGGTTGATGATGAAGAGGCGTGTATCGTCGGCGCGCTTCCACTCGTCGACAAGCCGATTCCACTCGTCGTCGGACCAGTACGGGTTCCCGATGAGATCGCCGCGCTCGGTCGACAGCGCGTACCCGGTGTTCGCCCTGCGGTTGCGGATGAGCGGAGTGAACGGGAATCCGCTCTGAATGACGACGTTGGTTGACGCCCGCCAGCCGCCGACGAGCGCATTCACAACGCCGCCCTGATCGAGGAAGCGCCGGCCTTGGCCGAACGGCAGAATCACACTGCCACTGGCGACGACCCGGTGCGGCACGTCGTAGGACGAACGGCCCCAATCCTGCTCGATATCTCGGCTGTTGGACAAGATGTTGAAGGTATTGCCGACGGCGAACACGTCGCTGCCATGGTCGTAGCTCGCCGAGTACGTGTAGCTTGCGAGGAACTGGTAGTCGTTCGCGAAGCGCTTGTCGACCTTGATCGTGAGCGCATTGTACTGCGATTCCTCGATGTTGCCGTTGTAGAAGAACGATCCGGTCGAACAGCACTCGTACGGGCGGCGCAGGTAGGGATTCGCCGCCGCATCCGTGCTGCTGAAATCGACGGGAACCGGGCTCGGCGGCGGCTGGTTGAAAATCCATTGCGTCGGCAGGTTGCGGCCGATCGAGCCTTGGTAGGTGACGTCCAGCAGCATGCGCGGGAGAATCTCGCGCTGGACGCTCACACTCCACTGATGGGACATGGGCGTCCGGTTGAGGTGGCTCGCGAGCACGCCGCCCGCGCTGATGACGGGTGTGGTCAGCCCGGCCACGCCGCTCGGGAAGAACGGCTCGACACCGCCGCCCTGGACGAAGCTCGACACGGGGAACAGGTTCTCGAGGCGGCTGCCGGGATTCCGGAAGTCGCCGGCGACGCCGTCATAGATCGCGCCGCGCAGCGGCTCGTAGCTGCGCCATGTGAAGAACTGTGTGGTGTCCGAGTAATAGAGTCCGTACCCCGCCCGTATAGCCAACTCGTCGCTGGCGAATGGACGGTATACGGCACTCACGCGGGGCGCGAAATCGTTGCGGTCGGCCTCGACGGCGCGGCGCGGTGCGCAGCACACGACCAGCGGCGTGTCGGAGAGCGTCGCGACTTCTGGATCGACGACGAACAGCTGGCCTCCATTCGAGAGGTCGAGCGCCGCGCCGCCGAGATTCTCCTCTTTCCAGGGGTGGTGGTACTCGTATCGGAGCCCGGCGCTGATGGTGATGCGATCGTTGAGATTCCAGTCGTCCTGCACGTAGACGGCCCAGGGCATGTTCTGCACCTCGACCTGCGCCGGCCGGTTGAGCGAGGTGCTCTCGGCAAGGCCCAGCACGAAATCGGCAAGCGAGTGGGCGCGCCCGGCGGTCATGCCGGCGTTATACGCGACCGTATAGAGACCAGTGACGTTGGCCGTGCCATTCGCCCCGAACCGCTCTGCGTTGTGGAACGTGTTGTAGCTCAGCTCGAACCCAGCCTTGAGCGCGTGCTTGCCGCGCAGCCACGAGAAGTTGTCGGCCACCTGGAATGTATCCTGCGTCTCGTTGAGCACCGACCCCGAGAAGCCGCCGTAGCTGAGTGCGGCCCCGCTGAGGAAGAAGCGCGGGAGCGTGGGCAGCGTCGTATTCTCGATGCCAAACTGCGACGGATCGATCTCGTCGATGAAGTCCCCGTAGATGCCGCGGACGTAGCCGACGCGGAGCTCGTTGACGGCGTTCGCCCCCAGCACCCGCGCCCAGGTTCCCGAAGCCACACGGCCCTTGCCCTGGAGATTCTTCGTCGTGAAGGGCACGAGCGGCTGGTTCATCCGAACGTTATCTTGGATGGCCACTCGCCCGTAGACGCGATCGGAGTCGGTCAAATTGTGGTCGACCCGAACCGACCACTGGTCGTAGTTGATGTCCGCGCCGGTGAGCCCCTGGTAGTTCGACAGATCGTCGCCCAACTGATTCTGATTCGGAAGCGGGACCTGCGCCTCGAAGAGCGCTTGCGCGGTCGAGCCCACGAGGCTGCTTGGAATCGCGTTGCCCGGGAACGGCTGGCGGATCAACTGTGGATTGAACGCCGAGGCCGGCTGGCCTGGGTCGAACGACGGATTGGCGCTGGTCGTGAACGGGTTGAAGATCTGGCCCTCGCGCACGCATCCGCCAGTTGGCTGTCCGTCGCTCCCTAGCAGCGGGACCGTTTGCCCGTCGGAGACGAGACACCCCCCAAGGCTGGCCGAGAAATCGCCGGATCGCTCGGCGTCCGTGGGAACGGCCGTGCGCCCGATGTTGAGGTTGTCGTGCCGGCGGCCTTCGTAGGCGAAGAAGAAGAACGTCCGGCCGCTGAATGGGACCGGCCCGCCGAGTGTGCCGCCGAACTGGTCGAAGTTCAGCGGCGTCTTCTCGTCCAGCAGCGGATGCGTGGGCTGAAGATCCTCGCTGCGATAGAACTCCGTGAAGGCTCCGTGATACTGGCTCGTGCCGGACTTGGTGGCGACGTTGACCTGGCCGATCCCCTCGTACTCCGCCGAGTACGCGTTGTTGTGCACTTGGAACTCCTGGACCGAATCGAGCATCGGCGTGATCGTCGGCGTGCCGAAGCCGGGATCGGTGTTCGACAGCCCGTCGATGCGGAAGGTGATAGACGAGGGGCGCGTGCCGGAGATCGCGAAGGAGCCACCGCTCTCGAGCCGGAAGGCCGGGGCATTGCCGCCAGGCGGCCCGGTGACATTCGAGGTCAAGAGCATGAAGTCATAGATGTTGCGATCGAGGGTCGGCAACTGCGTGAGGCGGGCGGCGTCGACCACCTGGCCGATGGTGGCCGTTTCGGTCTGCACCAGCGTGGGCTGCGCCCGGACCGTGACGTCCGTCGTCACAGAGGCGGGAGGCAGCGTCAGGTTCGCCGTGGCCCTCCCGCCAACGTTGAGCTCGACCTCCTCGATGATCGCCGTCGCGAACCCTGCCAGTGAGGCGGCGATCCGGTATCTGCCCGGAGTCAGGAATGGCGCTTCGTACCGGCCGGCATCATTGCTGACATACTCGGCCGACAGCTGGGTCCCGAGGTTCGTCACCGTGACGGTCGCACCAGGCAGCACTCCACCGGAACTGTCCTGGACCACGCCGGTGATGGATCCCTTCTCGGTCTGAGCGTCGCTGAGACCCACACCACCGACGACCAGACCGATCACGATGACGACGATTCGCGAATGCCGTCTTCTCACATGACACCTCCGGGTGCTGGGGCCCCGAACGCGGACTGCTGCGTGCTCTGTGTCACCACCGCCAGCGCGAACCACGATCAGTAGCGCTTCTTCCGAACGGCCTGCGATGTCTTTTTGATCAGATCCAGACAGCTCTCCCCCATCGTCACGGCGACCGCGACCGACAAGGCATCGATCACGCACAGCTGCGCGATGCGCGAGGTCAGCACCTCACCGCCCAGCGGCGATTCCGTTGCGGCGGTGAGCAGCACGATGTCGGACAGACGTGTAAGCGGCGATGGGCTGTAATTGGTAATGGCGATGGTCGTGGCGCCGGCCTTGCGCGCCGGACCGAGGGCGTCGACGACGTCCCGTGTGCTCCCGGAGTGGGAGATCCCAATCGCGACATCGCCAGGTTTGAGCGACACGGCGGCCATGACCTGCAGGTGCGGATCGCCATACGCGTCAGCCGTCAGGCCGAACCTCACGAGCTTCAGCTTGGCGTCGAGGCCTGAAAAGTACGAATAGCCGACACCGAAGATGTCGATCCGGCGCGCCTGCACGATCGACTTGGCGGCGATCTCGACCATCGCCGGATCCAGGGCGCGCATCGTGTTCTCGACCGCCTGCCGGTTGGTTTCGAAGACCTTCTGACAGAGCTCCGCGGCGCTGTCCTGGAACGTGATGTTGCTGTGGATGAATTCGACCGGCTGCACGAGGTCTTGGGCCAGCCGGATCTTGAATTCCTGGTACCCCTTGTAGCCGAGCGTGCGGCAGAAGCGGATCACGGTCGACTCGCCCACGCCGACGTCGCGCGCCGCTTCCGACACCGACATGTGCAGCACCCGGTCGGCGTTGGCGAGCACGAACTCCGCGACCGCGGCCTCGGCGGGCTTGAACAGCCCGCTGGCGCTGGTGATGCGGAGCAAACAGCCGGCGCGGGCCGGAGCAACGTCGGTCACGCGGGTCGGCATCATGAAGTTTGCCTCCTCAATTGGAGCTTATGGTGTAGTATTACTCCACACGACGAAATGTCAAGTGCTTTCCGTGAAGACGGCCGCGCCGCTCAGATCGGCACCGCGTTCTCCGCGATGTATCGCGCCAGCCTGTTCTCCGCCGGACCGATGTAGTGGAACGCTTCGGCCCACTCGAGCCCGTAGCGCCGACCTATCTCCCTGTCCGAGGGCACGGCACGAAGCCGCATGGAGTCCAGATCGAGCACGATGTGCTTGATGTACTGGCGATTGGCGGTCTCGTCGTCATTCCCCAGGAGGGGCAACCGCTGTTGCTTGGCCGCGAGCAGGGCCCTCAGGCGAGCGCCGTTCTCCCCGGCAGGCCCCTGGGTGACGTTGACGCGGTTGGCGTCCACCTTTCGATCGATGGTCGCGCTGATGTCCACGATACGGTTGACCAGCTGCGGGCCCCTCGCAAAATAGTACTTCTCACCGACGCCGTGGGGCTCGAGGCCGGCCTCCAGCTGCTCCACGTAGTCTCGGCTCGATCCCGCCATCCAGCACGCGGCTTCGACGACCTGCGCCGTCACGTAGTGGTCCGGATTCTCTTCGTAGTGCCCCCACGGGTCGTAGCCGAGGATCGTGTCCACGCGCAGGAGGCGGAACAGGTGGATGAGCCGTCCGCGTATTTCCTGGCGAGACTCGTTGTCCATGCGGTGGTTGCGGTAGTTCAGGTTGAAGACCTTCGTCAGGCCGAGCGTCTTGGCGACGGCATCGTTGTCGCGTTCGTTGTTCAGCACCACGGCTCCGACGGTGGTGCCACGGCCCGCCTTCTCGTCGTTGGTCATGCGGATCAGGTATCCCGAATAGCCTTCGTTGACGAGCTTGGCGACCGTGCCGCCGGCGAATAGCGGAATGTCGTCAGAGTGCGGTTGGATGGCGGCCAGCACCTTGCCCTCGTGAGGCCTACCGGGCACCGGTCGCTCGATGATGACCTCTCCCTGGCGGAGCATCTCCGCCGGCGCCCCCGCGGCGCCCTGTGCCTCCACCTCGCGCTCCGTGGAAGCGGAGGCGTCTGCCTGCACCACGGCACCGCCGACGAGGGCCTTTTCGAGAAACTCACGCCTCTTCATAGCGAACTCGCTCCAGTCTTCGATGCCACGCGCGCGGTCGCGTGCGATCGGCTCCAGGGTCGGGCGTCTCACCTGAATCAGCCGCTCGCGCCTAAGCTGATAGCTGATAGCTGATAACTACAGCCAGCGCGACTGACAACTCAAGTGAGCGCCGGGAATAAGCTACCCGTCACGCATGCGGTTGAGCACGAGGAGATTCAGCATGAGGTGCCGGGGGTGATGGTAGTTCTCCAACCGCCTGGGCATCGCCAGAAACGACGCGTACTCCATGCGGCGATTGCCCGCGTACATCCAGATCGGCCTGCCGCGGTCGGCCAGCGGAAAGGTGGCTCTCACGTACCGATACATCCGCGAGAACTGCTCCGCTGCCCACTCGATCCCGGCTTCCACCAGCAGCAGCGTCCCGATCAAGACCTCCTCCTGCGCCCACAGGACCTTGTCAGTCAGCCACACATTCCGCTCGACGTCCTGCAGGTTGCGAAACACGCCCCCGAACACGTCGTCCCACGCGACGGCGATGTGCCGTCGGTACCGTGCGGCCGCAAGCTCGAAGAGCGCGGTATCGCGCCGCCGGCGCGCTTCGAGCAGCACCATCCAGAGCACCTCGACGCAATGTCCCGTGTAGACGAGCTGCGCGTACTCGTTGTCCGGACGCGAGAGATCGTGGTTCACCAGCTCGTTGAACAGCTCGAAATCGGGATTGAAGTGCGCGTGCATGATCGCGTCGACCGTTCGCCGCGCCACGGCCTCGATCTCCGAGTCGTCTCGTCGCTCGAGGATCTGGGTGCACACGCGCAAGAGGACCATCCATACGCCGAGAATGCGGGCACCGGGAAAGGGACGCGCGTCCGGCCCGAGGTAGGTTTGGCCGATCTGCGGCCGGTAGTCCTCGCGGTCGTACAGGCGGACGCACTTGAGGATCAGCTCCCGTGCAACCGCCGCATGCCTCTGATCGCCCGTCGCCGCCGCGTACTCCGCGAGCCCTTCGGCCACGAAGAGGTCACCATAGATTTCGCCGTCGGCCGGCAGCAGCGGCTGCCCGTCGCGTGTGTACGTCCTCGGCCAGAGGTCATCCCGACCCGCCGGACGGGTGTGGAGCAGGAGCTCGGCCGTCTTCCTCGCCATCTCGAGCCATCGAGCGTCTCGCCCGAAGTGGTGGTAGAGGAACGCGAGCACCCACAGGCCGCGTCCATCGAACCAGCTGCTCTTGTCGGTCGAGACGCGCCGCCCATCGAGATCCACCTCGCACATGAATCCGCCGCGCGCATGATCGAAGACATGGCGCTCCACGAAGGGCAGGTAGTCGTCGAAGAGATCGCGCCAATACACGTCCCGGAGTTGCGCGATCGAATGGCCGGCCAGCTGCAGCTCCATCCCGTCCGGCTGGATTCCGCCAGCCGATTCGAGCGCAGGAAGCAGCGCCGGGAGTCCGGCCGGCACCGACGTCGCGGCACCGAGAAACGCGCGTCTCGACACGAAACCGCTGTTCACTGACGTTCTCCGTTCTCGCGGCGGAGCTCCACGCGCGTACCGCCTTCTCTACAGCGCGACCGCCTCGGGGTCGAAGAGCAAAGGGAAGAACTGCCCGCCGAGTCTGTCCCGTCCTCTGGCGTCGACGGCGCGGGAATGGCCGTCCGATGCGGCCGGCGCAGCAGATGGCGCAGATCGCGCAGCCCCGCCACGGTCACCCAGCCGGCGATGCCGAAGAACACCAGCGCCGCGATTGTGAACACGACGAGCCACGCCGCCGCACCACTCGTCATGGCCCCTTGCTCACAGGCGTCACGGGAGTGGGCGGCGCGCTTGGCGTCGTCGTGAGCAGCGACCCGGCCAGCATGCCGAACGCGGCGAGTCCGAATCCCAGCAGGCCCGACACGTTCACGTCGGTGATGAAGCCAAGCCAGGAGGGCAGGTCGTCGCGCATGCGCTCGAGCAGCAGGAAGCCCGCCGGGGCAGCGGCCCCGCAGAGCAACGCGCCATACGCGCCTGCAACGTTCGCGCGCGGCCAGTACAGCCCTGCCGCAACGCACCCAATGGCACCGGACGTGTACATCGCGCCCGTGATGAACAGGTACTGGTAGGCGGTCGCAGGAATCTCATACCAGAGTCCGAACACCAGGAGGAAGACGCCGATGAACCCGGTCGCGCAGCGGGCGATCCACATCGTTGTCCGTTCGGGCAGGGCGGTCGGCCGGACGCAGCCGATCACGTCGCGCGCGAGCACGGAGCTCCAGGCGAGCATGTACGCGCTGTAGGTGGACATCGACGCGGCGAGCATCCCTGCCACGAGCAGCCCGAGCAGGCCGCTTGGCACCACCGTGGCCAGCAGCCGCGGCATCGCGGCCGTCGTCGGCAGGTCGCTGCCGAAGTAGGCCAGGGCCGCCACGCCCCACAGCATGGGAATCATCGCGCGGCCGGCGAAGGCGAGCCCCGTGAAGAGATACATCTTGCGGGCGACCTCCGGGCTCTCCGAAGCAAGCGCCTTCGACGTGGCAGGCTGCCAGATGGCCGCGGCCGCGACGTTGCTCACGAACACCCAGACGAGAAAGACCCAGCCGAACCGCGGATTGACGAGCGCGTTCACGCCGGCGGTTCCTAGGCCGTCAGCCACGGCTGCCGAGAGCTGGGCCGGCGGCAACGCCATGAGCACGGCCACCGTCGCCGCGAGCATGCCGACCGCGAGGACGACGAACTGGAGAAAGTCGGTCACCACGACGGAGAACATCCCGCCCAGCACCGTATACGAAATGACGATGACGAGCATCACCGCCATGATGCGGGCGATGGCCTCCGGACCGAACCCCATCACCTCGGAGAGCAGGATGCCGTCGAACTTCAGGAAGATCCCCATGTTCAGCACGCCGCCCGCGAACAGGATCGTGCCGCCGAGCAGCCGCACGCCGCGCCCGAAGCGCCGCTCGTAGTACTCCGGGATCGTCATCACGCCGGCGCGCCGCAGCCCTGCGACGATGAAGCCGGTTCCTCCGACGAGCGCGTAGGCTGCCATCTGCAGCAGCCCGATTACGAAGCACGCGAAGCCCGCAACGTAGCCGAGCTCGGCCAGGTAGACGAAGCTGACCGTCCCGATCTCGGTCGCCACGAACGTCGCCACGCCGAGCGCGAGGCGTACGCGACGGCCCGCCACCAGGTAGTCGGGAAGGTCTTCGACGTGACGTTTCACTCGAAACCCGACGCCAAGCGAGAACGCGAGGTAGGCAACGACGATGCCCCAGTCGAGCGCGGTGAAGTTGGACGAGGCCACGGCGCGTCAAGGCGTGAAGACCTGGCGCCAGAACTGGTCGTACTGCCGCCAGCGCATGAAGTTGATGCCCCAGTGGGGGCTCGCGCCGCTCATCCAGCACGAGACCCGCCCGTCGCCGAAAGGGCGGAGGGCCAGCAGCGGATGCCAGCGCCCCTGATCATGGATCTCGACCAGAGAGGTCGCGTCCGCGCGGAGCCGGCACTCGTTGAACCCCAGCAGTGGCGGGGCGGTGGACCACTCGAGGCCGCGCATCATCGGGTGTTCTGGATGGCTGCAGCGGACCTGGTACCCCGCCGTCGACTCCACCAGGTCGTCGTGCGGCAGACACTCGACGGGCAGCACGCCTTGGAAGCGTGACCGTCCCCACCCGCCCTTGCCCAGCTCGCCGCCGAAGCTCAGCCACCCGCCGTTCATGTGAAAGTGGCCGCCACGCCTCACCCAGTCGCGCAGCAGGTCGAAGCGATCGGGGAAGACCAGTGGCGCGTGCCCCCACCGCGTGCGATCGAAGAAATCGGGATGCAGCATCACGCACTTCGTCTCGACGTCGGCGAAGACGATCGTCGTCGCCCAGGCGAGCCGCGCGTCGAAGGCCTCGGGCGACAGGTGGTAGAGCTCCCAGGACGGCTGCGAGACCACCTCGGCGCCGGACAGGGTCCGGAGCGCGTCGACGAAGGGCTGGGCATAGTTGAGCAGCTCGACATCCTTGCTCGGCGATTCGAAGGGCGACTCGACGTACTTGGCGCCGAGATGGATGCACCAGTTGCCGACGTGCCAGATGCGCGGCGCCCGGGTCATGGCCCTCCAGAGATGGTGTCGCGGCCGCTTGACAAGCGCCGCTAGTTTGGAGTAGTTATCCACCATTCGTCAAGTTAAGAACGTATCGCACCGCCTCGCGCGCGTTCGTCGGCCGCATTGCCCCGACCCTGGGGAGGTGTCAGATGACCGCTCATCCTCGCTCGCCGCGCCCACACGGGCAGCGCGCACACACGCCCCTCATCCGAACCCTGTTCGTCCTGACGGCGCTTGCGACCGCCGCCGTCGGAGCCGCGCAGACCACGACTGGCGGCTTCGTGGGCCTCGTTACCGACAGCGCCGGCGGCATCCTCCCGGGCGCCATCGTGCGCCTGACCCATGTCGAGACCAACGCGCAGCGCGTCGTGCATGCCGACGACACCGGCACCTACCTCGCCCCGAGCTTGCCGCCAGGTCCCTATACCGTGCAGGCGGAGGTCGACGGCTTCAAGCAGAAGGTCGTCGAAGGGCTCCGGCTGCTCGCCAACCGCACCGTCCGCCTCGATCTCGTCCTGGAGCCCGGCGCGGTCACCGAGGCGGTCGAGGTATCGGCGGGGGCGCCGGTCATCAACACCGAGAGCGCGACGATCGGCAACGTCCTGGAAAGCCAGACGATCACCGCGCTTCCGCTGAACGGCCGCACCATCGACCGCCTCATCCGGATCTCGGCCGGGGTGACGACCGACAGCGCGTCGAACCCGCGTGTGGCGGGCAGCGCCTACTGGGGCGGAATTCACTTCAACGTCGACGGGGTCGGCTACAACGACACCGGCAACGGCGGCGCGGCCTATTCGTTCCGGAACGGCGCCGCGACACTGCCCTCGATCGACACGGTCGCCGAGTTCAAGATCGACTCCAATAGCCAGAAAGCGGAGTTCGAGGGCTCCGCGTCGGTGACCGTCGTCACCAAATCCGGCAGCAACGAGCTGCATGGCTCGGCCTTCCTGTTCAACCGCAACAAGGCGCTCGCCGCGAAGAACTTCTTTGCGACCCACCTGCCGAAGCCGCCCTTCAACCGCAACGAGTTCGGCTTCACGCTGGGCGGCCCCGTCCGCCGCGATCGGACGTTCTTCTTCGGAAGCTACGAGGGTCTGCGCGAGCGCTTTCCCCGCGTCAACAGCCTGTCGGTAGCGACCGCGGCCATGCGACAGGGCGATTTTTCGGGGCTGCCAACGATCATCGATCCGGAGACCGGTCGTCGCTTCCCGGACAACCGCATCCCCACCGCCCGGATCGACTCGCGCACCCAGGCGCTCCTCGAGCACGTTCCGCTCCCGAACGAGCCGGGCGCGGGTCCTGCGGGCACCCTCAACAACTACAGGGTCACCGTGGAGAACGTGTCCGACATCAACCGCTTCGGCGGACGGGTAGACCAGAAGCTGAGCGCGCGCGATACCCTCTGGGGCAGCGTCAACTACTCGAAGGGCTCGCCCTACTTCATCGCGCAGAACTTTCCGCCGGCGTACGGGAGCTGGAGCGATGGGGGCTACGAGACGCGGAATGTCAACCTCACCTACACGCGGACCTTGTCTCCCCGCGCGGTGAACGAGCTGCGCTACGGGTGGTTCGGGCACACGAGCGTGCGGACGGGCATGAACACGGACTTCGACCCGCGGTCGATCTTCCCCGATCTCCATGGGCCGCTTGCCATCGGCGGGCTGCCGAACGTCAACGTCGCCGGCCACGTCTCGATCGGCGATTACGGTGGCTTTCGCGGCGGGGGTCAGTTCACGCACCAACTCATCGACAACTTCACCTACGTGTTCGGCCGGCACACCGTGAAGACGGGCGTCGACGCCGGGTTCTACAGCGTCGACTCACCGCCGCAGACCTTCGGCATGCTGTCGGGGCTGGCGCAGAACGCCGGCCTTGGACGCTTCGACTTCAACGGACGCTATACGAACCATGATCCGTCGGCGGCGGCGCAGCCCGCGCACGCCTTCGCCGACTTCCTCTTGGGGTACCCGGTCTTCACCTACCGGTCCACGCCCAGCCCGGGGCTCGTCTTCAAGCAGACGCGCGCCAGCTTCTATGCGCAGGACGACTGGCAGGTAACGCCGCGGCTCACGGTGAACCTCGGGCTGCGCTACCTGGTGCAGACACCGTGGACGGAGCGGGACGGCAACGTCGCCAACTTCGACTCCGCCTCGAATCAGCTCGTGATCCCCGGCGATCGCCTGCCGCCCGAGGCGCAGGCGCGCCTCGTCCAGGCGTATCCGATTGTCACGTCCGGGCAGGCTGGCGCCCCCGACCGGGCGATCGAGACGGACTGGAACAACCTCGGCCCTCGTGCTGGCGTAGCGTTCCGCCCCTTCGAGAACGATCAGACGGTGGTTCGTGGTGGCGTCGGCCTCTTCTACAACACGCTGCCGCTCTACATCGGCTTCCGCCAACTGGGATTCAGCAACCCGCCCTTCCTGCTGGCCGAAACCTTCGAGGCCGCGCCTGGTGCCACGCCGTCGCTGACGCTGGCGCGGCCGTTCCCCGGCGATGGAGAGATCTCACCCAACCCGGCGATCAACGCGGTCCAGCGCGACATCCAGAACGCCCGTTCGCTGCAGTGGAACGTGACCGTCGAGCGCGACCTGGGACGGAATCTGGGGGTCAGGGTCTCGTACGTCGGCAACGAGACCACGCATCTGCCCTGGTTCAACAACTCGATCAACGTGCCGCGGGAACAGGCGCCCGGGGCCGTGCAGCCGCACCGGCCGTTCCAGCCGTGGTCGAACATCCTGGTGCTCTCGAGCGACGGACGATCGACCCTCCATCAATTGCAGCTCGAGGCGATCAAGCGCTACTCGAGCGGGCTCGCGTTCCAGGCGGAATACTCCTGGACCCGATCGCGCGACAACGCGCCGATCGTCGGCGGTCCCCAGAATCCGTACGATCCGGGGGCCGACTGGGGCAACTCCGATCAGGTCCGGCGGCACATCTTCACGCTGGCCTACAGCTACGAGCTGCCGTTCGGTCCGGGGAAGTCGTTTGGGCGGAACGTCACCGGCTTCGTCGGCCAGCTCATTGGGGGCTGGGAGCTCGCGGGCGTCACCTACGTGCGCTCCGGCACCCCCTTCTCCGTGACGTTCGGTGCGACGCAGCCCGGCTGGTTCTCGGGGCGCGCCGATCTCGCGAGCGACCCGACGCTCCCGGGCAGGGATCGCTCGATCGACGGCTGGTTCAATCCTGCGGCGTTCGCCGTGCCGGCGCCCTTCACCTACGGCAACTCGCCGCGCAACGTGCTGTTCGGCCCCGGCGACGTCGTGGTCGACCTGAGCGTGATCAAGAACACGAGGATTGGCGACGATGTGACGGTGCAGTTCCGGGCGGAGTTCTTCAACCTGCCGAACCACGCGAACGTCGGAAACCCGGCGGCCAACATTTCGGTGCCCTCGACCGTCGGCCGGATCTTCGGCGCCGGCGACCCGCGGCAGGTGCAGCTCGGCGTGAAGGTCCTCTTTTGAGCGCGGAGCTTTGACCGGACGCACGCGCTGCAGGTAGTGGCGCGGCACCCCGAATGAAGGCGCAAAGAGGCGGTGATGAACCGGCGAACTCTCCTGACGCTCATCGGCGGATCGGTGGGCGCGGCGCTTGCGTGTAGCCGACGGCCGGCATGGAGCGCGGCGGTAGCCGCTGTGGACATCACGCCTGCGGCGAAGATCTGGATGGCCGGGTATGCGGCGCGAACGCTGCCATCGCAGGGCGTGGCCATGCCGCTTCATGCCAAGGCGCTCGCGCTTGAAGACGAGCATGGTACGCGCGCGGTGCTGGTCACAGCCGACATCCTCGGGTTTACGACCGGATTGCCGAGCGTGTGGCCGCAGCCGCCGAGCGACGCTACGGCCTGCCGCGGGCGCGCCTGTTGCTCAACGCCAGCCATACGCATTGTGGCCCGGTTGTGGACGACGCTCGGCCACGACTTCGTTCAGTTTCACGGAGACGACGCCGGGGTTGCGCAGGCGGCGCTCGAGCGGCGGTACCGGTGCGAACCCCAAGCCGCGCGGCACGCTGGAGCTCCGCTTCCCGCGGCCCAGCCAGAGCCGGTCCAGATCTGGCGCTTGGGTGACGACGTCACCCTCGTGGCACTCGGTGGAGAAGTGGTGGTCGACTACGCGCTGCGGCTGAAGAGGACATACGGGCCAGCGCGGATGTGGGTCGCCGGGTACAGCAATGACGTCTTCGCCTACGTCCCCTCCCGACGTGTGCTCGAGGAGGGCGGCTACGAGGGGGGCGGAGCGATGATCTACTACGGCAAGCCAAGCGCCTTCGCCGCGTCGGTCGAAGAGCGCATCTACGACAAGGTCGGCGATCTCATGCGGACCGTCACCCGCGCAACCGGGTGAGAACGGAGGACAGCGGTGAAGGGCGATCTCAACCGTCGGATGTTCATGGGCGCGATCACCGCGGGCAGCGCGGTGCTCTTCAGCCGTCGCGCCGCAGGAGGCGACACGTCGGCGCCCGCACTGCTCGGTGGAACGCCCGTGCGCCGGGAGCCGTTTCCGACGTGGCCCGTCGCAGACACGCGTGAGACGGAGGCGCTCGCGAGGGTGGTTCAGAGCGGCCACTGGTTCCGCGGCAGCGGTGAGGAGGTGAATCGCTTCGAGGCGGCGTACGCCAAGTTGACCGGAGCGCGACACTGCCTGGCCACGGCCAACGGGACCAGCGCCCTGATGACCGCGCTTCAAGCGCTCGGCGTCGGCCCTGGCGACGAGGTGATCGTCCCGCCGTATACGTTCATTGCGACCGTCAACGTGGTGCTCTTGGCGCACGCGCTGCCGGTGTTCGTGGACACCGACATCGAGACCTTCCAAATCGACGCAACGGAGGTCGACGCTGCCATCACCGATCGCACGCGCGCCATCATCCCGGTTCACCTTGGCGGTGCGGCTGCCGATCTGGACACGATTCTCGCGGTCGCGCGCGCACGTCACATCCCGGTCGTCGAGGATGCCTGCCAGGCGCACCTTGCCGAGTGGAAAGGCCGTAAGGTTGGCACGTACGGCCGCGCCGGCTGCTTTAGCTTTCAGGCGAGCAAGAACCTCACGGCAGGCGAGGGTGGCGCCGTGCTGAGCGACGATGGCGAGCTCATGGAGGCCTGCTATGCGTTCCACAACAACAGCCGCGGGCGGAAGACCAGCGGGTACGACTTCTCGTACCGAAGCGCGGGGGCCAATCTCCGCCTCACCGAGTTCCAGGCGGCCCTGCTGATGGCCCAGATGACGAGGTTGGAGGCCCAAGCGCGTGTCCGCGACGAGAATGCCGTGTATCTGACTCGCCTCCTGAAGGATATTCCCGGGATCACCACGGCGCGGATGTACGAGGGTTGCACGCGAAACGGGTACCACCTGTACATGTTTCGGTACGAGGCGGAGCAGTTCGCTGGCCTGCCGCGCACTGCGTTTCTCGAGGCACTGGCGGCTGAAGGCGTCCCGGCGTCGGGGGGGTACGCACCGCTGAACAAGGAGCCGTTTCTCGAAGCGACGCTGACCGGGCGTGGCTATCGGGTGATCTATTCGGCCGAGCAGATCGCCGAGCTCGAGGAGCGCAATCGGTGCCCGAAGAACGACCGCCTGTGCGACGAGGCGGTGTGGCTCACGCAGAACATGCTGCTCGGATCGCGCGGCGACATGGATCAGATTGCGGAGGCCATCCGCAAGGTTCAGCGGCACGCGGCCCGTCTGGCCACAGCGTAGCTGACCTTCCTGCTTGCCGGAGAGCTGCACAGGCTCTTCGCAGCGACGGAGAGCTCGCGTACCGCCACGAGAGGAGTGTGACCATGACACGTCAACGGATTGCGGGACCCGTGCCCTTGGGATTGGCCCTACTCACCTTGCTGCCGGGTCTCGTGTACGGCCAACAGACGGCCGCCGTCGTGGGCACGGTGACCGACGCGACAGGCGGGACGATGCCGGGCGCCAGCATCACGGTGACAAGCCGCGAAACCGGGCTGACTCGCTCCACGGTCACCAACGACCAGGGAAGCTATGCAGTCGCCTCGCTGCCCGTCGGGACGTACACGGTCTCGGCGGAGCTCGACGGGTTCGGCACGCAAGTCACCGAGCCGCTCAGCCTCGCGGTCAACCGAACGGTCCGTGTGGACTTCGTGTTGCAAGTAGGCGACATCACGGATACGGTGGTCGTCTCGGGGATCCCTGCGTTGTTACACACCGACGACTCGCAGATCGGCACGCTCATCGAAAATGTCCAGGTCGTGAACTTGCCGCTCAACGGCCGGAACTTCACGCAGCTGGCCGTGCAGGTGGCTGGCGTCGCGGAATCGCCGGGGAATGCGGCGGGATCTCATCTCGGTGGTGATCGCGGATCGGGCCTTGCTTTTAGCGTTCACGGGCAACGGTCCAACTACAACGGCTACATCATCGACGGCGCGACGGTCAAGGAGTACCAACACGAAAGCCCGGCCCTCAGCCCCTCGATCGACGCCATCGAGGAATTTCGGGTGGAGACCAGTAACTACAGCGCTGAGTTCGGGATCGAAGCTGGGGCGCACGTCAACATCGTCACCAAGTCTGGCACGAACGACTTCCGTGGCTCGATGCACGAGTTCTATCGCGGGCACCAGCTCAGCGCCCGCAACTTCTTTGCGTCCGACAAACCGGACTTCCAGCGCCACCAGTTCGGCGGCACGCTCGGCGGGCCCATCGTGCGCAATCAGCTGTTCTTCTTCGCCAGTTACGAAGGCGGGCGCATCGGGAGAGGGGTGACGTTCAACGAGCGTGTGCCCGACGCCGAGATGCGCGCGGGCGACTTCTCCGACCTGCTCGGACAGGGCCTGCAAATCGTCGACCCGCTGACCGGCCACCCCTTTCCTGGCAACGTGATTCCGGGCCATCGGATCAACCCGGTGGCACGCGCCCTGCTGGAAGAGTTCGTGCCCCTGCCGAATCGCCCGGATGAGGCGCTCAATTGGCAGCGCAATGACACGGCCACGATCAAGACTCACCAGTTGCTTCCGCGCGTGGACTACAACCCCTCGGGCACCGACCAATTGTTTGCGCGCTACATTGTCGAGGACTTTCACAATCTCAGCGCCAAGACCTTCCCCACCGACGGGTTCAGCCAGGACGGTCGCGGGCAGAACGCGACCGTGGGATGGACGCGCACCCTCGGCGGCCATCTCCTGAACGAGCTCAGGTTCAGTTACAACCGGTTCGTCCAGGACGAGCTCGTGTCCCGGGCCTTCGAGCGGGATGTCGTCTCCGAGCTGGCCCTGGAAGGCCTCTGCACCGAGGACCCCGCTTGCTGGGGCCTGCCTCAAATGAGCGCGACCGGCTTCGCGAGCTTCGGCGAGCACGGGCAGGGCCAGGTCGTGTCCGGCCCGCGAGGATGGGTGAACCAGATCTACGAGCTGAGCGACAGCATGTCGTATGTCCGGGGCAGCCATCACCTGAAATTCGGCGCCAGGGTGCAGCGGCTATTCGACGACTTCCCGGAGGCGATCTTTCCCCGGGGCGTGTTCACGTTCGATGGCCGTTTTACCCATCCCAGTGGTCAACCGAACATCGAGACGTCCATGGCCGACTTCCTGCTGGGCATTCCGCGGACGAGCCAGCGGAGCATCGATATCTTCGCGCCAGACTTTCGAAGCTGGGCATTGTTCCCCTGGATCCAGGATGACTGGCGGATCAGTGGATCCCTCACGCTGAACCTGGGTGTGCGGTACGAGTTTCATCAGCGGCCCGCTTCCAAGACCAACACGATCTCGACCGTGGACTTCTCCGGCGAACAGGCGACGCTGGTGCCCGCGACCGAGCACGAACAGTTCGGGTACCCTCGGGCGCTCGTCGAGGAGGACTGGAACAATGTGGCGCCGCGGATCGGCCTGGCCTGGAACCCGACCAGGCGGCTGGTCATTCGCAGTGGCTACGGCGTCTTCTATCAGAAGGAGTCGGCCAACACCTGGATTGACATTGCGATCAATCCACCGTTCGTACGCCAGACGCTTCGTATCCTGGAGCCGGATGATGTGCCTGGCTTCGAGCTCCGGCGCGCGTTCGCCGACGTCGAGGACATCCCGTTGCTCGTGTTTGCCATCGACCGCCAGTGGCGCGACAGCTACGTGCAGCAGTGGCATCTCACGACCGAATTTCAGCTCGCTCCCAACCTCGTCCTGCAGGCTGCCTATGTGGGGAACAAAGGGACGGACATGGCCCGGGCCTACGACATCAACCAGGCCGCGCCAGGACCGGGCTCTGTTCAGAGCCGGCGCCCGTTTGCGAACTTCGGCACGATCAACATGCTCGACACGGGAGGTCGCGCGAGCTATCACGGCCTCGAGCTGCAGGCCGAGCAACGCTACTCGAACGGCCTAGCTTTCCTGACGGCGTATACCTTCGCCCGTTGCCTCGACGATACACCAGGCACCTTCATTGCCGAAGCGGGCGCCGGCTTTCAACACGCGCGCGATCTCCGCTCAGACTACGGACCGTGCAACCAGGACGTGCGCCACCGCTTCACCGGGAGCCTCGTGTACGAGCTGCCCTTTGGGCCGGGCCAGGCGTTCGGCAGCGGCGCCACCGGGCTGCTCGGTCACCTGATTGGAGGGTGGCGGGTGGCGAGCATCGCGACGCTGCGATCCGGCTATCCTTTCACCGTGTTCGCCTTGGGAGATCCAGCCAACGTCGGCAGTGGTCGAATCCGTGCAAACCTCGTGGGCGATCCCACGATCGCCGATCGAACCCTCGAGCGGTTCTTCAACACCGACGCGTTTGCGAACCCCGTCGGCGACTTCGGCGACCTCGGCCGTAACACGATGATCGGCCCATCGTTCAAGAACGTCGACCTGTCGATCATCAAGAGCGTCAACCTTGGCGCGACCAGACAACTCGAGCTCCGAGCGGAGCTCTTCAACCTGTTCAACCACACCAATTTCGGCATTCCTGGCAACGTGGTCGATAGCGCAACGTTCGGAGCGCTGACCTCCGCGTCCACCGCGCGCGACATTCAGCTCGGGCTGAAGTTCATCTTCTGAGCCAAGCCGCGTACGAACTGTTCGAGGCGGTTCTGCGAGATTGAGCCTCAGATAGTCAGGAGCAGCGGTCAGGGGCAGTGTCGCCGCCCACTTCGGCCCGCTACTGCCAACGCCAGCAACTCATCATCGGTCCATGGGCGCGTACAGCCCGCCTTCAGCGCCCGAACCGCCTCGACCGTCGCTGCGCCAACCGGAGTGCTAGCCGCGCCCCACTCGCGGCGGATGTACGTCAACACGTTGGCGAGCTGCTCGTCACCGAGGTCCTGAATCGAATGGAGCTTGCCCAGGTCCTTGTGAGTCTCCGCGGGGTCCGGCTGGTATAGCGTGAGCGAACTCGACCCGCGCCGCTTCGAATCTCCCGATGACCATCAGACTGCGTCCGAGGATCATGTGTGCCGCGGCGTTTCGGACATCGAGTTGAAGCGACTTGGCCAACCCTTGATCGACCGACCGATCTTCTGCTGGCCTGACCGGCGCGAATGGCGGGTGGCATCTCAGTGACAGACCTCACCTTGGGTGACCAGCCCGGCTGTTCCGACCGAACCTCGATCGAAGCGCCCCTTGAATGCTGCGCTCTTCACAACCTGCACCGAGCCCCCGCGCCGCGGGACAAGAAAGCACGCGGCAACATCGTGCGCCTCGGCCCACCTGAGGCCGGCCTCCGTTCCCATCACGTAAAGCGCGGTGGACAGGATGTCGGCGGCCAGCGCCTGTGAATGCCACACCGTGACCGATCCTGTGAACGTGGCAGGTCGCCCTGTGCGTGGATCCAATATATGGCCGATGCGCCGGCCATCCCCGCTTACGTCACGTTCCGAACCACCGCTGGTCGAAAGTGAGCCAGACGCGAGCGAGACGACGAGGGCCGGGCGTTCGCGTGCCAGCGGGTGCGCCAGCGCAACATCCCAGCCCGCCGCGTCTGGCGGCGAGCTTCCCACCATGACCTGCCCGCCGAGATCAATGAGCCAAGACGCACCTGTCGCTACGGCCGCTGCGCGGTCCAGCCCAACGCCTTTGCCGAATGCCCCCTCCTCCAGCGTGACCGGTCGCCTGCGTGTGAGACGGCAGCCTGCGTCGACGGCGATGTGCTTGAACCCCGCACGCGCACGCGCCTGTGTGAGTGTGGCGGCCCGGGGCGTGCGGCCGCCGGCGCGAAGGCCCCATGCATCGATGAGACTCCCAATCGCTGGATCGAACGCGCCGCCTGTCTGGTCCCACCAACGTCTCAGCGTCCGCAAGAGACCGCAGGCGTCAGGGCCGATCTGGACAGGGTGTCCCACCGGTTGGCGATTCAATCGCGCGAGCGTTGTGTCGTTACGCCATGTGCTGAGCTGCTCTTCGCTCGTCTCCAGCGCGCGAAGCATGCCTTCGAGCCGCGCGAGCCCCACGCTTCGGTTGGGTGCGTAGGTCACAAGACGACAGGACGTGCCCATCAGATACGCGTGGCGTTGCACCAGTACGTGGCTGACCTTCGTGGAGCTGCTGAGTGCGGGAGGCGAGACCACTACGAGGAGTGTCGCGATGATCGTTCGGCGCCACGGGCCCATGCTATTTCCCCGCCACAACCGCCGTTGCGTCGCGTGAGCGCCGCGGCACCGCTGTGCGCCGCTCTCGTGTGAGACGAGCACTGATGATCAGGTGGACCAGGTACGCCACGGCAAACAGCACGCCCGCGATGACGTGAACCGCGATCATCGTCTCGAGAATCGCCGGAGCCGTGACGACCTGCAGCAGGTAACCAGAGAGCGCCATGGCACCGAAGCTGCTCAGCATCACGTAGCCGCTCTTCCGGTTCGGCGTTCCACCGGTGCGAATCTGCCAAAGCACGTGGGATTGCAACACCAGGCCAAAGACCAAGAGTAATGCAGGGGATGCCAGAATGTGTGCAGCAAGGACGAGCGGTTGGAGTGGATGGTTGACGACGGCGAAGGGGTCGTCGGTCGCCATGGCGTACTTCATCCAAAGATAGACGACGCCGGTGAGCGTGACCAAGACCGTCAGCACGTGGAGTGACCGTCGTTCCCAAGCTGGCATGGTGACTCGTTGGCGACCCTCCATGAGGGCCGTCGTCCTGTCGTCCTAGCGCTGGTCTGCCGCGGCTTCGAGCACCTGGTCGAGCGCAAGGACTCGGCGCACGGCGGCATTGGTCGCCATGGCTGTCAGTGTCGCACCGGTGATGCCGCGAATGCTCCGTTGCAGGCTCAGCTCAGGGCCAAGCGCGCGGTTGTCGTATTGCTCCAGCCAGCGATCAGGTGCTTGGTACTCCGGCGGCTCGAGAAACGCGGTCGCGTCGATGCGCTTCACGCGACCACGGCTGTCGAGCGAGATCAACAAGCTCTCGCGCTTCCTGCGAACCACGTGTGTGTCCACGTAGGCGCGGCCAATGATACGACCATCAACGCGCGCAACATAGCGCGCGATGAGGGGGCTGGGTAGCGCCTCGCCGGCGAGCTTCGCGGCGCGCGCCTGCTGCGCCTCCGTCAGAAACACGGTCGACGAGGTAATCGCGGCGCCGGGAAAGGTGAGCTGCAGCGCTTCATCTCGGCTGATCATGCGCTGCGCCGTGACCCGTGCGATCGCTCCAACCATCGCGAGCAGGCCGACAATCGCAACCAGCTTTCCCACGTTAAAACGCATAGCCGAGGGCGATGTTGAACTGGTCGCGTCCCGTGCCGGCATCGTTGTCCGTCACTTGGTAGTCGGCCTTCACGACGATGTTGTAGATGGGACGGAGCTCGGCACCGATCACGTGACCCGTCACGTCGCGAGCCGGGTCGCGAATGAAGCCTGCTGGCACGTCCCGCTGCGTATCCACGACCTCGAAGCGGTAGTACGGCGTGAGACGGAGGCGCTCCGTGACGGTGGCAAGCACGTTGTAGCCAAGCTGCAGATAGACGCCGCGCATCGTGCTGGCCACCGCCTCGTCTCTCGGCAGATCGTTGGCCACGCTGAGGGCCTCCGCGCCATCTACCTCCGCGTGTGCGAACAGGCCACGCACATCGAAGCCGCGCAACTGTGCCTGCCCATGCAGCTCCACGATCGTCGTCGTCACATGAAGCTCGCCGCCGCCGGTCGTGGGTGCCGATTGGTCCGCGCCGCCTCTGTACGCGCCAACGCCCACGAACACTCCAGGGCCCGGTGCGTAATCGAGACGACCAACCACACCCAAATCATCCGCTTTCGCCTCGCCGCCGTTCTGGCGGCCACCGCGCAGCCCGTCCGCCGTGAAGCCAGAGCCATCGAATCCGTTCACGAGGTAGCCACGATAGCTGAACCGACCAACGGTGCCGAGCACACCCACGCCGTTCTCGCGCCATGTCGAGGGAATGATCTGCGACTCCGTGGCAGGACGCCGTGCGCCGAGAAACACGTTGGGCTCGTGAAACTCGTTGACAAGCCCCAACGGCATGAGGAGCAGCCCGCCGCGCACGGTCACCCTGGGGTTGACGATGTAGTCGACGTACGCGAACTCGACGCCCAGTTCATCACCACCATGCTCGAATTCGATCTCGGAGTTGAACACGAACCGATCGCTGAAGCGGTAGCCCGTGTAGATCACGGCGCGCACGAAGTCGAATTGAGAGGTGCGATCGCCCTCGAAGTTCTCGTACAGCGCCTCGCCATAGCCGGCGACGGAGATGCCTTGCCGCTTGGTGTACGCCGAAGCCGCGGAGGGCGCCAACCCCAGCGCGCGCGTTTCCTCGGCGGTCAGCTCGCGCTCCTCTTCGCCACTGCGGAACCTCTCCACCTCTTGCGCCAACACCTCGAGCCGCCGTTTCAGCTCCTCGATGTCTTCGGTGCGCTGGTCGGCTGACTGCGAGTTGGTATTCGATGGTGCATCCGCGGACTGGTCAGAGGCGGCGGCGTACACGCACGGTACGCTACCAGGCCAAGTGAGGACACAGGCAATGGCCGCAGCAAGGCACAGATGGCAGACGCCAGAGGGTGCCACGGAACCAGCCCGAAGGTGTGAGGCATTCGTCATGAGCGGGCTCTTCATCCGCGACGGGATAACGACAAAATGAAACTGAGTCTCAATTCCACCTCCAGAACTCTATATGCGACCGGTTTGGTCGGTCAAGGTCCATCTACCGACGACGACGCAGGCGACCGGTCTGCCAGGGGTGAAGTCCCTCACATCATGAGCGCTTGAGGATAGGGCGCAGCGTTAGGCTCGGCGTTCAGACTAGAGCGGTTGCGAGAACCAATCGGGCACCTCGCCTCTTGCAGCGCTTCTCGTTTCCCATAACATTGGCGGCTTCCGAACGACACGCTAGCGGCGGCGGCTGCAACGCGTCCACCGTCAAACCGCCATGTGTAAAAGGCTAGTGTGGGCTGAACCGCCCCCGCAAGCGGATGACCTGCGGTCGAGGCCTCTTGTTCCAGGATCGTGGACACTTTCGTTGGCAGTTCGGCGTGATGGGACTGGGTGCAGCCAGTGCCGCACCCAGCAGCCGAGGGAGGGAAACACTCGGGGAGAACAACATCGCAAGGAGGAAAGGAGAGGCCCCGCTGTCGGTCGGCTACCGACGGCGGGGCCTGGAAGTGGAGAGGATATTGAATTATCTAGCGTGACGAAACCGCTGTCAATCATTCGAACGCAACGAAGAACGATTGCGTCCAGCAATCTGGACGCCATTACGGCGTGGCTTGTCCCGGTATCGCCACGGGCGGGACTGGCATGGGGCCCCATTCCATACGGGCAGGCATGAGCGACTCCGTGGAGGCCATCAGGCGAGCCTTTTGCTCGGTCGTGGTCGTCTCCCATGTCTCCAGCCCTAGGTAATCTGTGCCCCGTGCGAGGTACCGCAAGACCCGTGCCTGCTCCGCTGGCTGCGTCCCCCGCGTTTGCCCGTCGCAAGCGTCCTGCGGAGAGCGAGCTATTCCCTCATCGAGCCGTCGAAATTTCGGCAGTTCGCCCAGCTTCTTCCCGGCGTGGGGGATGGCGGGAATCGTGAGAGACATGGCGTATGCGCAAGTTATGGTTCGCGTTCACCGCTGTGATTGTCGTGTCGTTCACGGTGCTGGGCGCCGTCGGCGTCCGCATCTACCAGCAGGCCCCGCCGGTGCCCGAGCGCGTTGTCACAAGCGACGGTCGAATCGTCCTAGGCCCGGGAGAGATTCACGAGGGTCAGAACGTCTGGCAGTCGTTGGGCGGGATGGAGCTCGGCTCTGTGTGGGGACACGGGAGCTATGTCGCGCCCGACTGGACCGCCGACTGGCTCCATCGTGAGGTGACATTCGCGCTCGATCGGTGGGCACAGACAGCGCACGGGCGGGGCTATGCGCAGCTCGTGCCTGAAGCGCAGGCACCACTGCGCGAGCGGCTGACGCAGATGATGCGAGCAAACACGTACGACCCGGCGACGCGGACGCTCGTCATCGATCCGGCCGGGTACGAAGGTCAACTTGCGGTTCTGCGGGTCTGTGAGCGCGAGCTGCAGGTCGTAGCGCAACCCGAGGTTGAGCCGTCAGCGGATCCCGGATCACCACGAGCGCACCGTCGTCGAGGCTCTGGGAGAAATCCCCTTGCCGTTCCAGCGCGGTGGGAACGCGCGCGCCGTTCTCGAACTCACCGGTGGTCTGTCGAATGCCGTTGTAGCTGGCAAAGAAGAACGTGCGATTCCGAACGACGGGCCCGCCGAGGCTTCCCCCGAAGTTGTTCCGACCGGCCGTGTTCGGCCGAATAGTTGTTGGTCTGCACGCGGAACTCGCGCACCGCGTCCGGGTTCGGCGCGATGTTGCCGGTCTGGCGCAGGCCACTCGTGTTCGCGCCGCCGTCCAGGTTGTAGTTCACCGCACCCGTCCCCGCGTTGGCGGATCCGTTGACGAGCGTCTCCTGACCGGGAATCCCGAACAGGTTATTCGAGGTCGAATCGTCGACACCGGCGGTGAGATCGAGCAGCGCATACACGTCACGGTCGACGAGTGGAAGATTCAGGATCTCCGTCTGCGTCACCGTGCGTCCAAGCGCCACGTGGCGCGTGTCGACCAGCGGCGCATCGCCGACGACCTCGACGCTCTCGACCGCCGTGCCGACGGCGAGCGCCGGATCGACCCGTGCACTGCGGTTCACCCCAGACCGATGTCTCAATAGGCCCCATGTCGCACCGGCCCGGCGCCGCGTCAAGCACAAATTCTATTTAACAGCAATCATTCTGTTTGACAGAACGAATACCGACGCGTCTGACTTTCTGTCTATAATATTTCTCCTATCAACACAAAACAATCCAGGTTGGTTGACGTCGGTTCCAACCCAGTCTCCCCGGTATTTGATTGTTTGACATCGCACTGTAGTCGGCAATACAGTGGCAGCAAGGGCTCTATTAGAATTCTTTCTGTGGTACAGAATGCAAGACCGCTCTACTCGCGGAGCCTGCCATGAACATGCGCGCGTCGGTCCGTGGCCAATCGCCCCGTCGCGTGCAGACGCGCGACGTCGACGTGCCGGATACCGCCACCGAGCTCCAAGCCTGGCTGCAATCCGCAGGCTTCAGGATACGGCGTCCGTTCATTCGCCTGTACCGCGGCGCGTGGAGCTGGCCGCGCCACAGCAATTGCCTGTTCGTGATCATGGGACCGGAGCTTGGATAGGCACATGAGTCGGCAAGGGGCCGTCCGACTTCTGCTCCACCTCGACTTCGTCGAGGCCGTGAAACGCAGGCGCTGGAGGCTTGCCCTGCGCCGGGAAGCCTACGCGGACGAACACCGGAAGGGAGCGTGACCATGACACTGACACCGGAACAGAGAGCGCGCGGGCGTCGCAACTTCCTGAAGGCGATGGCCGGAGTGCCCGCGCTCGCGACCTTGGGCGCGACGGCCGCTTTGCGGGGCCCGCTCAGGGGCGGACCAGTGCGCACGGGCATCATCGGCCCTGGCCGGCAGGGCAAAGTGCTCCTCGGTCAATGCCGGCCCAACTTCGTCGATCTGCGCGCCATCTGCGATATCAACCCTCACCATCGGCAGGAAGCGGCTGATGCGCTCGTCACGCTCGGCTGGCCCCGCCCCGCGCTGTACGAGGACTGGCGCGAGATGCTGGCGAAGGAGGATCTCGAAGCGGTGCTCATCGCGACGCCCCTCTGGTCGCACGCGGAGATCGCCGTGGGGGCCCTTGCGACAGGACATCACGTGCTCGTCGAGAAAATGATGGCGTACGACCTGGAAGGCTGCTGGCGCATGGCGGAGGAGGCGCGGCGGCAGCGGCGCGTGCTCGAGATCGGGTACAACCGCTTCTACGCGCCGCATTATCAGGCGGCTTATGGGCACGTGATCAAGCCTGGCCTGATCGGCGATATCTATCACGTCCGGCTGATGTACCATCGCAACCGATCGTGGCGACGCGACATCAAGCCGCCCTCCCCGGACTACAGTCCCGCGCGGTGGGGCTATCCAACCTGGGACCACCTCGCGAATTGGCGACTGTACCGCACGTACTCCCAGGGACTCGTCGCCGAGCTCGGTGGCCATCAAATCGGCACAACATGCCAGTTCCTCGACAGCGTGCCGACGGCCGCCTTGGGAAGCGGCGGCATCCACCGCTTCACGGATCGCGAAGTGAACGATCACGTGTACGTGATCTTCGAGTATCCCGGTGGGCGGACGGTCACGTTCTCGTCGATCGAATCCAACGACTTCGACCACATCACCGAGCAGTTCATGGGGACGAAGGGGACGCTCATCTTCGGCCGGGAAGGCGACGCGATGCTGTTCACCGACGACGACGAGCCGACGAGCTTCAAGACGACACCACGCGACGACAACGCCGTCGTGGAGGCATCCGAGAGCCGTCTTGCCGACGCGCGCGGCGAGACCGTCGAACGAGCCCAGGTCGGCAACGGCGGCGATGAAGACCGCCTGTTGCCCTATCGGCTCGAGATCCAGACGTTCTGTTCGGCCATCCGGGTGGGAACAGATCTTCGCTGTGGCGTGGACATGGCGTCGCACATCGCCGCAGCGTGCCTGGCCGCCAACCAGGCGATCGCGTCGGGTACGCGCGTTCCGGTCGCGACAGCGACCTGACCGGCGCAGGGGGCCGCGCGACTGAGGAGGCCACCGAACGATGTCGTCTGGCCCATCGCACAGAAGGCAGGATGCGGTAGGTGATCTCATGCGCTGGGCGCGATGGCTCGCGTATCACGCTGCTGGAGAGGCGCCGGAGGAGGTCCTGTGTCCCCTCGCCTGATTGGCGTTTTACTAGCCCTGTTTCTACCTGCCCACACCGACGGGATCCAGCGGGCGCCGCTACTCGCGCGCGAAGATTGGCGGGAGACGCCCGCTGCACGGCCGGTCACGCAGGCACACGTCGCGCATCCCGACCTCAGGCTCCTGCTGTTCGGACCGGGCAACGCCAGGATCAAGAAGAGCCATCACGACCAGCCAGCCGATGACCCGTACTACGTCTGGTCCGGCGAAGCCTTAGACACGTGGGCGGTCGGGCTGCGACACCGGGCCGGACTTGTCGATCTCAGCCGGGGCGGATCGATCCGGTGGCGCAGCCGGCAGAGTGGCTTTCGCAACTTGCACCTGATCGTCCAACTCGCGGATGGCGGGTGGCTGGTCAGCGACCAGTCAGAGCCCGCCTCGGATGACTGGCGTGTGCGTGAGCTCGACGTGGCCGACCTGACGTGGCGGACACTCGACGCAGCGACAATCAGCGAAGGACGGCCAGTCAAACGTCCACCGCTCGAGCGTATCGCTGCCACCGGTTTCACCGACGTGATGCGCGGGGGCGGCACACCGGCGAGCTCGCGACTCGACTGGATCGAGATTTACGGGTATCTCGTCCCTTGGTAACGGTGGGCGGGGAGTGCGTGTACGCCGCGGGGATGTCAGACACGTTCCGACGGGCGGCCTGCAGGCAGCAGCAGACCGGCTCACGCAGACAGCCTTGGAGCTGCCTTCTGAAGCCGAAATGCGGCCAGGCCTTTCGGTGGCTGCGCTCCGGTCAGTGCAACTCGTGGAGTTGGCGATCCTCGTGGACGTAGGCGGCCGCGCCGAGCATGTCGGACAGACGCCGGCAGGAGTCCTTGAGCACCTTTGCGACCTGTTGTCCGAGCGCACGCGAGTAGCGGACTTTCGGAATCCCCACACTGATGCAGCCGCAGACGGCGCGCTCAGCGTCGAAGATCGGGCCGGCTAAGAAGATCGCTCCAATGATCGTCTCCTCCTGGTTGAAGGCAACGCCCCGCCGCGCCACGTTCTCCCATTCGTTCTCGACTTCGGCACGCCTTGTCAGGGTCCGTGGCGTGAGCGGGTCGAGCTGAATCTGCGAGAGCAGTCGGGCCCGCACCGACGCCGGAAGATAGGCGGCGAGCACTTTCCCGGCGGCCGTCGCGTGGAAGTGCACGTCGGCGCCCAGCGGGCCCACGAGCCGGAGATTGCGGCGCCGGGGCTCACACACGTCCACGAAGATGCCGCGACCAGCCCGCAGAATCGCGAGGTACGCGCTTTCGTCGAATGCATCGACGATCTCGCGCAGATACGGCCTCGCAAACGGCAGCAGCTCCACGTTGGCCGTGAAGCCGCGCGCCAGCAGGAGGCACTTGATGCCCAGCTGGTACGGCCCGCCAGGGATCGGCTGCTCGACGTAGCCGTGCCACTTGAGACTGCCGAGCGTCCGGTGAATCGAGCTCTTCACATAGCCCGTTTGCAGGGTGATGTCCTGCAGCGTCAGGCCGCCGGGCGCGTCGCGAAGGATCTCTAGAACGCGGACGAGCTTGTCGATGACTTCAATGTTGTAGCCGAGCGGCTGATGATTCTGCCTGGAGGAACGCATGTGACGGTCAACATACCATTGGAGTCGGAGCCGGTGCGCACTCGCGGCGCGGCCTGCCCGCGACCCATATTGAAACGCCGGACCATCGGGACTGATGTCGCTACACCGCAGACGATGCCGCCTGCCCGCTCATGCTCTGTACCTCGGCCGGTACGGAGGCCGTTCTGTTGTACAGTACTAATCTCACATAATAGAACGTATTTCCGCTGTTTGCTTGTCTTATACAGAACACATCGCATCGCCGGTGGATGCTCCCTCCGGACGTCGACATCCATATTGTTTTGGACCCGACCGACGTGCTGATCGTAACGCGGACCTGGAAGGCAGCCTTCGATCAGCAGTCCTGTTCGGCCGGGCACCGCAAGCATGCGACCATGACCCTGACACCGGAACAACGAGCGCGCGGGCGTCGCACCCACCTGAAGGTCGACCGTGCTGTCGAATCGGTGCACGGTGCAAGGTGCTCAGACGGAGGGCGCCAGAGGAAGTGTCACGACGACCGTGGTGCCGCGCTCGGACGAGGAGGCGAGATCGACGCTGCCGCCGTGGCGCTCCACGATTCGCTTGACGATGGCGAGCCCAAGGCCGGTGCCGCGGGTCTTGGTGGTGAAGAACGGCTCGAAGATCCTGTCGCGCAGATCGCGGGGCACACCGTGGCCGTGGTCCGCAATCGCGACCTCGCACCGGTCGCCCTTTGCCTGAACCGTGACTCGAATCACTCCGCTGTTGCCCATGGCTTGCGCAGCATTCATGAACAGGTTGAGAAACGCTTGCTGGAGCTGCTCTGAATCTGCGGGCAGCACCACGTCATCGTGGCCCTGGATATCGACGGTCACACCGGAGAGGCGCTCTTCGCTTCGCAACAACCACGCGGTATCACGCAGCAGCCTGTGCACGCAGACGCTCGCGAACGTGGGCGGTTTCGGGCGCGCACACTTCAGGACGTTCATCCACCATCGCGTTGAGCGCCCGCAGGCGCGCGGCCATCAGCTCGACCACCTGCGCATCCGATCCCTCAGAGACCAGATGCGTCCGCACAATCTGCAGGGACCCCAGAACACCCGCGAGCGGGTTCTTGACCTCGTGGGCCACGACCGCGGCCATCTCCCCTAACCGCAATGCTGTTCATTTTAGGTACTGACGCAGACGCCCGACCTAAAGGTCGGGCCTACATTTGCCCGATCTGCCGCTGACTTGTGTAGGCCCGACCTTTAGGTCGGGCGCTAAGTGAACAGCATTGGGACTAGCCCCGAACGCCAGCCCGCCTCAACAGGGCCATCATCGGGCACCAGTTGGTGAAGGCCGACTGGAACAGGTTCGAGCCGACAAACAGGGTGAACCAGAAAAAGTACGGGTGCACGTAGATACCGGCGAGCACGCTGGCCGCGACGAAGAAGCCCGCAATGAGCCGCAGCATCCGTTCGATGTTCATATTCTCCATCACGCCCTCCTTGGGTTCCGTCTGTGTTTCAGCACGGTAAGAATTTCGCGACCTTACGCAGCGGTCGTGGCTGGTTGCTGGACGAGGTGCCGCCGGTTCACCAGGTAGTAGATGACGGGCACGGTCATCCGTGACAGCAGCAGCGAGGCCACCTCGCCGGCCATCAGCGAGATGGCGAGGCCCTGAAAGATCGGATCGAACAGGATGACCGTGGCCGCGACGATGACGGCGGCGGCGGTCAGGGCCATCGGCCGAAAGCGAACGGCGCCGGCGTCGACAACGGCGTCCGCCAGCGGCATTCCGTCGCGCAGGCGCAGCTCGATGAAGTCCACCAGGATGATCGAGTTTCGTACGACGATGCCTGCGCCCGCGATGAACCCGATCATCGACGTGGCGGTGAAGAAGGCGCCCATCGCCGCGTGCGCCGGAAGAATCCCCACGAGCGAGAACGGGATGGCCGCCATGATAACGAGCGGTGTGGTGAAGGACTGGAACCAGCCCACCACGAGGATGTAGATGAGGATGAGCACCACGGCAAATGCGAGGCCGAGATCACGAAACACCTCGTAGGTGATGTGCCATTCGCCGTCCCACTTCATCGCGTAGCAGGCGCTGTCCTCTGGCTGGCGTGTGTTGTAGATCTCGAAGGTGGACCCGTCTGGCGTGCTTACCGTGGCAAGCGAACGGTTCATTTGCAGAATTGCGTATACGGGGCTCTCGTGGCCGCCCGCGACGTCGCCCGTGACATACGTGACCGGGCGGAGATTCTTGTGGTAGATGCTGCGCGCCTCACGGCCTGCGACGAGTGCCGTGAGCTCACCCACGGCCACCTGCCCAGTGCCAGCTGGATCTGGGCCAGCTGGTTCTGGGCCAGCCAGTGTTGGGCCAGCGGGCGCTAAGCCGGCCAGCCGAACCGCGCGAATGGTGTCGACCGAGTCCCGCAGTGCGCGGGGCAGACGCAGGACGATCGGAACGTCTTCCCGCGACCGCTCGTCATGCAGTAGGCCCGCGACCTCGCCGCTCGCTGCCATGTTGACGACGGATGCGACGGCTCCCGCACTGACGCCTGCCGCGGCGGCCTTCTCCTCGTCGACGCGCAAGATCGACTTCGGTGGTTCTTCCTCGACGTACCAATCGACATCGACGACGCCCGGCGTCGTCTCGAAGGTCTGTCGCACGGTATTGGCCAGTGCCACGCGCTGATCGGGATCCGGTCCGTAGACCTCGGCCACCAGCGTTTGGAGGACCGGCGGACCGGGCGGGACCTCGGCCACCTGGATCCGCGCGCCGAGCTGCCTTGCCATCGGCGTGATGCGCTCACGGACGCGCCCAGCGATGGCGTGACTTTGCGTGCGGCGATCCGACTTCGGCCTCAGGTTTACCTGCAGGTCGGCCATGTGCGGCGCTTGGCG
>WHTT01000047.1 GCA_009377605.1 Luteitalea sp. | reverse complement strand
GGGCGCGTCAGCCTCCCGCGCCGTCACGGCCGCCTCGGCGAGGCGGCCCTACCTGTTGGCTGTAGAATCCGCGTGGCGCTGCAGATCACTCACCACCATCGGCGCCGATGAAACCACCAACCCATCCCAAGCCCGAGGGTCCCCATCATGCCTCCGATCCACCAGAACTGGGCGTGATCCCCGCCTGGCATCAAGGGAAGCGTGACGTTCATGCCGTAAAGCCCAGTAAGCACGGTGAGCGGCATGAAGATAGTGGCAATGAGCGTGAGCACCTTCATCACCTCGTTCAGCCGGTTCGACATGAACGACAGGTGCGCATCGAGCAGCGCTGTCACGCGGTCGTGGAAGGTATTGGCCTCCTCGGTGAAGCGCACGAGATGGTCATAGACATCGCGGAAGCGGTAGGCCAGCGGCTCCTCAATCGCGACGTACTCGCGGCGAGCGAGCCGCGCCACGGCGTCACGCTGCGGCACCGTGATCCGTTTCAGCAGACCGACATCGCGCTTCAGCTCCATGATTCTTCGGACGATATCTTTGTCTCGTCCTTCCAGTACATCGTCTTCCAGCGCCTCGAGCCGATCTTCGAGCTGGTCCAACTCCGGGGCGTAATGGTCGACCATCGTGTCGACAATGCGATGCATCAGCGCACCCGGGCCTTCACCGAGCAGCCGTTCGTTTCTGATGCATAGGTCTTTGATCCGCGCGATCGAGCGCGACGTGCCGTCGTGCACGGTCACCAGGTAGTGTTGCCCAAGAAAGAAGTCGACGTCGTGGGTGGCAAATGCCTCGCCGCCCGCCTGGTACGCAATGCCGTGAAGAACCAGGTAGAGGTAGTCATCATAGGACTCGATCTTCGGATGATGCACCTCGGCAATCGCGTCCTCGATCGATAGCTCGTGGAACCGGAAGAGGCCGCTCAGCAGGTCTTCAGCCGCGGGTTCGGGCAGCGCGATGTCCACCCAGAGGTTGACGAGGCTGTCTGGCGCCAACCACTGGGGGTCGACGCGGTCGGCCTGTCGTGTATGGTCATCGACGTGGGCGAAGACGCTAATCATCGCTGAGATCGCGGCCTGGGCGATGAGTATACCGGCCGGGCGCCGTCGCGTGGTCACCGGCCGTGGTCACCGGCCGATGTGGTCACCGACCGATTGACACTCGCCTCGGGACGATGGCATCGTCGTCGAAAGAGCAGGGGGCGCCCCTCGAGGGTGCCCGACGCGTAGCCGGAGCGGACGTATAATGAGTTCCTACGCAGCTTCTTCTTTGCAGGGAGCAACCATGCCGACGCAGGCGGTCACCTATGTCGATGCCATTCGGCATCTGCCGGCCGGCAGCACTTTGATCATTCCCGACGTCTCCTGGGCAGAGTACGAGCAGCTTCTAGCTGATCTGGGCGATGGCTACGCCGTCCGACTCACCTACGACCAGGGGAGGTTGGAGATCATGAGCCCTTCGTCCAGGCATGGAAGATACACCGCGTTCGTGTCGCGCGTCGCGGATGTGCTCGCCAGCGAGCTGAAGATGAACGTGGAGAGCTTTGGCTCAACCACCTTCAAGGAGCCGGCTTTGAAGCAAGGCGCCGAGCCTGACACCTGCTTCTACGTGCAACATGCGGCCCAAGTCGTAGGAAAGATGGATCTCGATCTCGCCGTCGATCCACCACCGGACGTCGTCGTCGAAATCGACGTTTCTCACAGCTCCAAACGAAAGCTCGCGTTCTACGCCAAGCTCGGCGTGCCGGAAGTGTGGCGATTCAAAGAGCCACGTGCCTCGATATATCAGCTCACCAGAACGGAATACACCGAAGCCTCGACAAGCCTTGCGTTTCCCGGGCTTACGGCTGACATGCTAACCGCGGTCCTCCTGCAAATCCGGACGGACAGTGCACAGGCTGTGCTCGAGGTATTCCGGGAATCGCTTCGGAAGCTCCGCAAGACATAAGCCCAGCGCCCCGCGATCGGTTGGCGGCCTCGCGTCGTTATTGTATGTAGCCTCTCGGCCTGGGTCGTCTCCCGGGCTCGGCGGCAGCGCGCACGAGGTGCCTCATGGCCAAGAACATCGTCGTCTGCTCCGATGGAACCGGAAACACCGCTATCAAAGGGCGGGGCACGAACGTGTTCAAGCTCTACGAGGCCGTCGACCTCAATGGACATCGTGTCGACCCTGGCCTCAGACCGCAGGTGGCCTTCTACGACGATGGCGTGGGGACGGAGAACTTCAAGCCAATCAAGATCATCGCGGGAATGAGCGGTTATGGATTGAGCCGCAACGTCAAGCAGCTCTACAAGGAGCTGGTTCGCATCTACGACCCAGGAGATCAGATTTTTATCTTCGGCTTCAGCCGCGGCGCGTTCACCGTGCGGACGTTGGCGGGCCTCATCGCCACGTGTGGAATCCTCGACACGTCGAAGACCCCTACGACCCGCGATCTACACCGAGCGGTGGCACGAGCCTATCGCCTCTATCGCTACCGGTATCGCACGTCGCTCGCCCGCGTGCTCTTCGGTCCACCAGACGACAAGCGGCTGGAGGCATTCAAGAAGGCATGCTGCCTGGGTGACGAGGCGCGCATTCGCTTCGTCGGTGTCTGGGATACCGTAGACGCCGTCGGGCTGCCCTTTCACCTCAGCGACATCCTCAACACCGTGGTCTACCGGTACAAGTTCCCGGACTACCGTCTCAGCCCGCTCGTGGACCGCGCGTGCCACGCGCTCGCCCTCGACGATGGGCGCCACTCGTTCAATCCGCTGCTGTGGGATGAAACGCAGGAGGCCAACGGGCGCATCACGCAAGTCTGGTTCGCGGGAGCGCACTCGAACGTGGGCGGCGGCTATCCAAAGCAAGGATTGTCGCTGGTGGCGCTGGACTGGATGATGACAGAAGCAGAGCGAGCCGGCCTGCGCTTCAACGTCGAGGAGCGTGAAGCTTACAGCCAGCACGCGAATGCAGACGACAAGTTGTACGACCCGCGCGCCGGCTTGGGCATCTTCTACCGGTGGAAGCCGCGTGACACCCACGCCATCTGCCAAGCCAACGGCGTTGCACCAAAGGTACATGTCACCGCGCTGGAGCGTATCGCCCACGGCACCGACGACTACGCTCCAGGGAACGTGCCCACGGGTGCGTCGCTGGTCTTCACCTCGTCGTTGCGATCTGAGGCCGATGCCTTCCGGGGCGCACGCACGACGGCGCTTCAAGAGGTCGTGCAGCTGCGATACGCGGAGCCGCTGCTCTCTGGCGTCCGGCGCGCGGTGTTCGTCGGGCGGCTCTCGTACTACCTCTACCTCGTGACGTGCACGCTCGTCCTGATCGCCGCAGCGGGTGGGAACAGCCTCCCCGCCCTGCTCGATCCGGGCACGCTCTTCGCAAACCTGGGCCGTCTCATCGCCGGCTTGGTGACGAGCCCGCTCCAGACGGCGATCGACATTGTCCGGGTGCTCCTGTCGAATCTACGCCTCGCTGCCTGGCTCTCTGCAGGTCTGATTGCCGCGTATGTCATGTCGCTCATCGCAGATCGCACGATGAGCGCGAAGTTCTCCTGTTTCTGGTTCGCCCTCCAGCGCGATCTGAGAGCGGCGTTGAAGCAGGTGCGGCAATCGTTGGTGACACTCGACGGTCAGCATCGTCCCCGTCACGTAGGATGATGCCGAACGTAGGGACAGGGGTGAAAAGGTACCCGGTTCCTTTTCTCAGCGCGCATCACTCTTCAAGCATGAACGGATAGCGGTAATCCGTCGGCGGGACGAACGTCTCCTTGACGGATCGTGTGCTGACCCACCGCAGGAGGTTGAGCTTCGAGCCGGCTTTGTCGTTGGTCCCGGACGCGCGGGCGCCGCCGAACGGCTGCTGCCCGACTACCGCACCGGTGGGCTTGTCGTTGATGTAGAAGTTTCCCGCCGCGTTGCGCAAGATGTCCGCCGCGACACGAATCGCCTGCCGGTCTCGTGCAAAGACGGCTCCGGTGAGCGCGTATGGCGATGTTCGGTCGACGAGCTGCATGGTCTCGACGTAGCGATCATCCTCGTAAACGTAGGCGGTGACGACGGGGCCGAAGATCTCTTCACACAGAAGGCGGTGGGCCGGGTCATCGGTTTCGATGAGCGTTGGCTGTATGAACCAGCCTTGCCGATCATCGGCCTGGCCACCCGCAAGGATCTTTGCGTTGCGCCGTGCCCCCTCGAGGTATCCGCTGATCTTCTCGAACGAGCGCGCATCGATGACGGCGCCCATGAAGTTCCGAAAATCGCGGATGTCGCCCATCGCAATGTCCTCGACCATTGCGACGATACGGTCGCGCACTTCCGGCCAAAGCGAGCGCGGCACGTAGACGCGGCTTGCGGCCGAGCACTTCTGTCCCTGGTATTCGTAGGCCCCCCGGACGATCGCCACCGCAGCCGCGTGCGCGTCCGCTGACCTGTGAACGACGACGAAGTTCTTCCCGCCCGTCTCGCCCACCACGCGCGGGTACGAGCGATAGCGGGCCATCTGGTCGCCGATCGTCTTCCACATCGAGTTGAAGACTTCCGTGCTCCCCGTGAAGTGCACGCCCGCGAGATCTGGGTCCGAGAGCAAGCGCCCTGAGATAGCCACTGCGTCGCCCGGTACGAAGTTGATGACTCCAGGTGGCAGCCCGGCCGCTTCGAGCAGGCGCATCGTGTAGTACGCGCTCAGCACCGAGGTCGACGCCGGCTTCCAGATGACCACGTTTCCCATCAGGGCGGGCGAACCGGTGAGGTTCCCCCCAATGGCGGTGAAGTTGAATGGCGACACCGCGTAGACGAAGCCCTCGAGTGGGCGATACTCCATCGTGTTCCAGACGCCCGCGCTGCTGATTGGCTGCTCTCCATACAGCGCTTGCGCATACGCCGCGTTGAACCGATAGAAGTCGATGAGCTCGCAGGCTGAGTCGATTTCCGCCTGGAACGGCGTCTTCGACTGACCAAGCATGGTCGCGGCGTTGAGCGTGTCGCGCCAGGTCGTTGCGAGCAGCTCTGCCGCACGGAGGAATACGGCGGCGCGGTCTTCCCATGGCCAGCGCGACCACTCCTGGTGCGCCTGCCGTGCCGCCTCCAGGGCGCGCTCGACCAGCTCAGGCGTTGCTCGATGCCAATCAGCCAGCACATGGCCGTGATCGTGCGGCATGACCGCATGTCCCAGGTTACCGGTGCGGTACTCGTTGCCGCCAATGATGATGGGAATCTCGACGCGCTCGGCTGCGATTGCGGCGAGCCGCGCCTTGAGCATCGTACGCTCCCCGGTGCCCGGCGCGTAGGAGCGCACGGGCTCGTTCACGGGCGCGGGCACGTGACGACGGCTTGAAAAGGCGCCAACGGACGAGGGCGCAGCGCCCGGGGAAAGCTCCGCAACGCTGGGTGTTGCGGCGGGGATGTCCTGGGTCGGAGTAGCCATGGGGTCTCAGGTCCTATGTCGTGGTTCGATGAATTCCACACCAATATCCTTTCCAGTTTATCAGCCCCCGGTCCGGGCTTCGAGCACCGCAGGCCGCCTGTCGAGAGACACCTGTCCCCTTTCCGCACACGCGGCTCACAACCAGTCCGGAGAAGGGGCGTTCTGGTTCGGCGACAACGGACGCCTCGGCGGGGCGTCCTACCTTCCGCTCATGGTAGGGCGCGCCGAACGCGCCGTGCTAGTTCCCGAAAACGAGCGCTGTCGCCGGTTCTGGCGCGATGAGGTCCTGCGGACCGTCCTGGTTCTCGCTGGGATTGGACCCACTGCGCTGCAGCCGCTGCTCCAGGCGCGCTCGGAAGCACGCGCCAACCTTCAGGCCCGTCCCATCATGGAGCACAACCTCGTAGTCTCCGCCCCGGGACGCACGGAGCTCGCGTATGCGTGTCACGTTCACAGCGTGACATCGGTGGATGCGCACGAACTGGTCACCGAGCCTGGCCTCGATGTCCTTCATCGTTTCGCGGATCGTGTGAGAACCGTGGTCGAGGTAGAGGCGTGCATAGTTGCGCTCCGCCTCGACCCAGTTGATCTCGTCCGGCCGCACGAACGCGGCGCGCCCCTCGTTGCGCACCACGATACGGCCGGTCATGGCGTCAATCGCTGTTGCCACGGCATCACCTCTCCCAGGGTACGGCGGCCCCAAAGTCACCTGACAAGTCACCCGACAGGGGTCGGCCTCTTTGCTCGATCTGGGACAGGTGCCGTCCGTTATCGGACACCAGCAACACGTCGAGAACCTCCACACGCCCTGCGCTCGTGTGAACGGCATCGCGGGTCGCGCGAGGCGCCAACCGAATCGCGTGTGGCGCTTTGTCCAGCAGTTGCACATGAATACGGCAATCCACCGCTCGCGGGTCCCAGAAGGACATCGATATAGACGTTGGATCAGGCCGTGCGGTGCACAGGCCCAACGTCGGAACAGATCCTGAGACAAGCGAGCGGCGTGCCAGGCGACTGCAGCGCTTTCATCGTCGTGGCAGTCGTCTCACGACCCGAGACAGCACACACCTCCCGGGTGGACATGCGCATGATCTCAACCACGAAGATAGCGCGCGCTCTACGCTCTCTTCCGCCAGTATCGGGCCAGACCTAGCCAGCAGTGCTCGAAGGGAACCGCGAGCGCATACCGTTGGAGCGTTGCCTCATCGACGTGACGTCGGAGCTCGCGACGGAGCTCCCCGACAAACCGCTGTTGTCGCGCCTCATCTGCCGCGCCGGCCTCGGGCGGCTCACTGGCCCCCTCGACGTTGGCGGCCGGCTCATCGAGCAGCCGGCGCGTCGAGACGGCCAGTCGCTCGAGGCGATCGAGCATGTCCGCAAGGTGAGGGCCCGGCGCCGTGAATGGTCCAAAGTGCGTGAGGAACAGCGTGTCTGGCTGCCACGCGCGAATTCCTGCGGTGCTCGTGCGCCACGCTTCGAGGTCGACATCGGGTGGCGGCGTCGGTGGCAGGGCGATGGATGATGAGGGAAGGCGCACCCCTGCCACATCGCCGACCAGCGCCACCCGCGACGCGGCGTCGTAGTAGCTGACGTGGTGCGAGGCGTGGCCGGGCGTGTACAACACGCGCAGCTCGCGGTCGCCAACGGTGAGCGTCTCGCCTCCCTCGAGCGACGTCACGTTGGCCGGCGGCACCGCTTCCACCTCGCCCCACAGCGCTCCCATCTCATCCCCGTACAGGCGACGCGCGCTCTCGAGCAGACGCGTCGGGTCAACGACGTGCTTTGCGCCCCGCTCGTGGACGAAGACGCGTATCCTCGGGTTCTCGCGGACGAGCGTCCCGGTCGCCCCGGCATGGTCCAGGTGGATGTGCGTCAGCAGGATGGCCTCCACGTCCGCCGTGCGGATACCGTTCCCCTCCAACCCGGCCCGCAAGCCGCCGAGCGAAGCCGCCGGTCCGGGATCGACCAGGGTAACGCCCGACGCGCCCTGTAGCACGGCAGTTGCGATGATTCCGGGCGTTTCACGATAGTGAACGTCGACGAACCCAAACCCAGACGCGAGCATCTCCATAGCCGCTCATCGTAGATCAGGCGCCGGCCACACGCTCGACGATGTCGATCCTGCGGTAGCAGAGAGAGGGCGGTCCAAGGGGCCACCCTACCTTCCTGCCGGTTCTGGGGCGCTATACTGGGATCAGTGACCCTGAGACATGGGGTTCTCGAGGGTTTCTGATTCGTACACTATGCCGGATGAGCATCCGCAGACGGGCGAGCTAGTAGACGAGCGGCCGGATCAGCGCACCCAGGAGCCGCCGCTCTTCAAGGTGATTCTCCTCAACGACGACTACACGACGATGGATTTCGTGGTGCTGATCCTCGAGGAGGTGTTTCACAAGTCGCCGGCGGAGTCGTTTCGCATCATGATGAAGGTACACCGGGAGGGGCGCGGGCTCTGCGGGTTGTACCCGTTCGAGGTCGCGGAGACGAAGGTGACGGCGGTTCACGAGCTGGCGCGCCAGTACGGGTTTCCGCTTCGCGCGAGTGTGGAACCGGAATAGAGAACCATGTTTTCCTCTTCAGTTGAGCTCCTGTTGGGTGTCGCGTATCGCGAAGCGGTCTCGCGACGCCACACGCACCTGACGCTGGAGCACTTGTTGTACGTCTTGGCACACGACCCCGAGGGCGAGCGGATCCTCGCCGCGTGCGGCGCGGATCTGCCACGACTGCGCCACGACCTGGACCGCTTCCTGCAGCAGCACGTCGAGACGCATCGACGCGGCGATCAGAAGGAGCCGGAGCAAACGCTGGCGTTCCGGCGGGTGCTCCAGACGGCCGTCCTGCACGTGCAGAGCGCCGGCAAGGGAGAAGTCGAGGCGGGCGACCTACTCGCGGCGCTGATGCAACAGACGCGGTCGCACGCGGCGCAGCTCCTCGAGGCACAAGGCGTCACCCGGCTCGACGTCCTCGAGTACATCACGCACGGCATCGCCAAAGTGCCGATGGTTCGCGAGACGAGCCCGCGCGGACCGGCGCCGGCCGGCTCTGGCGACGAAGGATCCGCCACCGCACGAAATCCGCTCGACGCGTATGCCGTGAACTTGACGGCACGGGCGCGGGCGGGGCGCCTCGACCCGCTGGTCGGGCGCTCACTGGAGCTCCAGCGGACGCTCGAAGTGCTGTGCCGCCGTCGCAAGAACAACCCAGTCTTTGTCGGCGAGGCGGGTGTGGGCAAGACTGCGCTGGCGGAAGGGCTCGCGCAGCGGCTCCTCGAGGAGGACGTGCCGGATGTGCTCGCGGAGGCGAACGTCTACACACTCGACACGACGGCGCTACTCGCCGGCACACGCTTCCGCGGCGACTTCGAGGAGCGATTCAAGGCTGTGATCGGCGCACTAGCCGCGCAGTCGAAGCCGATCCTGTTCATCGACGAGATGCACGCCACGATTGGCGCCGGTGCAACCACCGGCGGGACGATGGATCTCGCCACGCTGATCAAGCCCGTGCTCGTCGCTGGCGAGATCCGCGTCATCGGGGCGACCACGTTCGACGAGTTCAAGCAGATCGAGAAGGACCGCGCGCTCGCCCGCCGGCTGCAGAAGATTGTCGTCGAGGAGCCGTCCGTCGAGGAGACTGTCGCGATCCTCAGAGGGCTGCAGCCGCGCTACGAGGAGCACCACGAGGTGACCTACACCGATGGCGCAATTGACGCCGCAGCCAAGCTTTCGTCGCGGCATCTGCGCGACTATCGGCTGCCGGACAGCGCCATTGACGTGATCGACGAGGCGGGCGCAATGCTGCGCTTGCAGCCGCTCTCGACTGACGCGGGCGCCGCTGCCAACGCAAAGGCGGTGGCGACAGTCACGCTAACGCCCGCTCCAACGCCGCCGCCGAACGAGGACGAGCGCCCACCGCGGCGCCGCGTCGACACGGCAGACATCGAGCGTGTGGTCGCGCGCATCGCACGTATTCCAGAGAAGCAGACCTCGTCATCCGACAAGGCGCGGCTGCGCACGCTCGAGGAAGCTCTCAGGCGCGTCGTCTTCGGCCAAGACGAGGCGGTGCACGCTGTCGCGACAGCCATCAAGCGTGCCCGCGCGGGTCTCGGCAGCCCCGACCGGCCTGCCGGGTGCTTCCTGTTCACCGGGCCGACCGGCGTCGGCAAGACCGAGTTGGCCAAGCAGCTCGGGACCCACCTCGGCAACGAGTTCATCCGCTTCGACATGAGCGAGTACATGGAGAAGCACGCCGTGGCACGGCTGATCGGTGCGCCGCCCGGCTACGTCGGCTTCGAACAGGGCGGCCTGCTCGTCGACGCGATCCGTGCCCACCCCTATAGCGTGCTCCTGCTCGACGAAATGGAGAAGGCGCACCCGGACGTCTACAACATCCTGCTGCAGGTGATGGACCATGCCACACTGACCGACAACGGTGGGCGCAAGGCGGACTTTCGGCAGGTGATTCTCATCATGACGTCCAACGCGGGCTCGCGAGAGATGAGCGCCACGCCAGTGGGTTTTGGGAGCTTGTCGGCGTCGAAGTCAGGCAGAAGCCGCGCGAAGACGGCACTGGAACGAGTGTTCAGCCCGGAGTTCAGAAATCGTCTCGATGCCATCGTCACATTCGGCGACCTCACGCCGGAGGTGGTCGAGACCATTGTCGAGAAGTTCATTCTGCAGCTCGAGGCGCAGCTCGCCGAGCGGCGTGTGGCCATCACGCTCGAGCCGGAGGCGCGCGCTTGGCTCGGGCGCAAGGGGTACGACCCGCACTTCGGCGCACGCCCGCTGGCGCGGGTCATCCAGACCGAGGTGCGAGATCCGCTCACCGACGAGATCCTCTTCGGTCGGCTCGAGCATGGCGGTAACGTGCGTATCAGGCTCGACGGCGAGAAGCTCGCCTTCGACATCACGAGTTAGTGACCGCAATGGACAATCCCTCGAAGGAACGACCGAACGCCGAAACCGATCAGGACATCAAGGTCGTGGACCGCCGTTGGTGGGCGCAGCGTGACGAGCCTGCGTCGACGCGTGCCGATGCCGCAACCAATGAACCGTGGCAGCCAGGCAAGCCCAAATACGTCGAGGAGCTCGAGCTTCGCCTCGCGGAAAAGAATGAGCTCCTGCAGCAGTACATCACCCAGTACAAAGAGGCATCACGGGAGTTCGAGGAGGCGCGCGCACGGCTCAGAAAGGAGGTGGCGCGCGACGCGGAGCTGGGGCGACGCGGGCTCCTCGTCGATCTGCTCGAGGTGATCGACAACCTCGATCGTGCGCTGGAGACGGCGCGGCGCCAATCTGGCACCGAATCGCTCATTCAAGGTGTGGAGCTGGTGCGTCGTCAGTTCTTGCTGAAGCTCGAAACGTATGGCGTCACGCGTCTCGATCCGCTGGGCGAGCGGTTCGACCCCACGCGTCACGAGGCGGTCACGACAGTCCAGACGGCGGAGCCTGGCCAGGACGGTCTCATCACCGGCGTCATCGCCCCGGGCTATCTGATAGGCGCCGAGCTCTTGCGGCCCGCGCAGGTGGCCGTCGCCCAAGCCCCAGCCCTCACGTGAGAGAGAAACGGGGACAGCCCCCGTTTTTCGAATAGCGGAAAACGGGGGCTGTCCCCGTTTTACCATCATGCTCAATCCGGACCGTTACTTCGATCCTGACCCCGCTACGCGGGCGGTTGCCCGCGCGCTCTACGACCGGGCGGCATCGCTTTCCCTCATCTGTCCTCATGGCCACGTCGACCCCAGATTGCTGGCCGACGATCGGGCGTTCTCGGATCCGGCGACGCTGTTGGTGGTGCCGGATCATTACGTGACGCGGATGCTCTACTCGCAGGGGATCTCGCTGGAACGTCTAGGGATCCCCACGCTCGACGGCACGCCAGTCGAAGGAGACCCGCACGAGATCTGGCGGCGCTTCGCCGAGCACTTCCACCTCTTTCGGGCGACACCGACCGGCTGCTGGCTCAAAGAGGAGCTCGAAGGCGTGTTCGGTATCTCGACACCACTTGGCGGCGATACCGCCGACGCCATCTACGACGAGCTCCAAGACAAGCTGGCACGCCCGGAGTTCCGGCCGCGCGCGCTGTTCGAGCAGTTCAACATCGAGGTCCTGTGCACCACCGATGCCGCCACCGATACGCTGGAGCTACACCAACGGCTTCGCGCGTCGGGCTGGAAGGGCAACATCCGTCCCACATTTCGGCCAGACCTCGCGGTTGATATCCTTCACCCGAAGTGGCGGGCCGAGATCACTCGACTCGGTGAGCAAACAGGACAGGAGATTGCCGAGCTCCGCAGGTTCATCACAGCCCTCGAGGCGCGGCGCGCATTCTTCAAGGCACAGGGCGCCACAGCCACGGATCACGCGGTCGTCGCGCCGTACACGCACGAGCTCTCCGAGGCGGAAGCGGCGGCCATCTTCGCGCGTGCCTTGGCAGGGCAAGCCTCCGCGGATGATGCGCGGGCCTTCACGGCGCACATGCTCATGGAATTCGCGCGCATGAGTGTCGAGGACGGGCTAGTGATGCAAATCCACCCGGGCTCGCTCCGCAACCACAATCAGCGCATCTATCAGCGCTTCGGCCCTGACCGGGGCTGTGACATCCCGGTCGCAACCGAGTACACGCGAAACCTGCAGGAGCTGCTCAACAAGTACGGCAACGAGCCAACCTTCACCCTCGTTTTGTTCACGCTCGACGAAACCACGTACACACGAGAGCTCGCGCCGCTGGCAGGCCACTATCCCGCGGTGCGCCTCGGTCCGCCCTGGTGGTTCCACGACTCCATCGAGGGGATGCTGCGCTTCCGGCACGCTGCTACGGAGACAGCCGGCTTCTACAACACGGCCGGCTTCAATGACGACACCCGTGCATTCCCTTCGATTCCCGCGAGGCATGACCTCTGTCGCCGCGTCGATGCGAACTTTCTCGGTCGTCTCGTCACCCGGCACATCCTCGAAGAGGAAGAGGCCCACGAGCTCATCGTGGATCTGTCGTATACGCTGGCGAAGCGGACGTATCGCCTCGGCTGAAACCACCACGAAGAACACGAAGGTTCGTGGTTAACCAGCGACGTGCGGACCATACGTATCAATCGACAACGATTTGATCAGTGCGTACACTGGCCTTCCTGGTGCGAGCGCTAGCCGGTTGACGGCATCGCGGGTAACCGCTGCGAGGAGCCGTCCGTCACCGACGGCAATCTGCACGAGTTGCTCATCTGCATCCTGGGCAACAGCAGCGACACGGCCTTCCAGGATGTTGTGCAGGCTCAGCCCCTCGGGTCGCGTGACGGCGAGAATGACCTCGCGAGCGGGGATGCGCACGCGCAGGTGAGCGCCGACGGGTAGGCCTCGGTCGGGCACGAGCAGACTGCCGCCGGGAAACTGCACGTCCGCGAGCCCACGCGCGTGCTCACGGGCGCGGACCTGCCCGTCGAACACGCTGCCCGCATCCAGCGCATGGCGGGACCAGGGAATGTCCGTGCGGCTCGTGAGGGTCTCGATCGGTCCAGCAGCAACGCCCCGTCCTTGCTCCATCACGAGAACATGCGTCGCAAGACGCACGACGTCGTGGAAATCATGCGTGACCAGCAGAATTGGAATGTGCACGCGTCGCCGCAAGAGATCGAGCTCGTCGTGCAATTTCGTCCGGATCGCCCGGTCAATGGCGGCAAATGGCTCGTCGAGCAGGAGAACCTGTGGATCGCGCGCCAGCGCACGTGCCAGGGCGATGCGCTGTCGCTGCCCGCCCGATAACTCCGCGGGGCGCCGCGATTCGAGCCCGTTCAGGTGCACCGCTGCCAACCAACGGTCCGCTTCCTGGCGCCGTTCCCGTCGCCGCCGCTCGCCCAGTGCCGCCATGACGTTGCCGCGAGCCGTGAGGTGCGGGAACAACGCATAGTCCTGAAAGACCAGTCCCACGCGCCGCCGTTCCGTCGGCACGTGCAGGCCAGACTCTGTGTCCGTCCAGATCTCCCCCGCACAGGCGATGCGGCCCCGCACCGGTCGGTGCAGGCCGGCGATACACCGCAACAGTGTGGTCTTGCCGCTGCCAGATGGCCCGAACACCGCCAGAAGCTCGTCAGGACCGCACGAGAGGCTCACGTCCAATGGAATCGGGACGCGCTGCTGGACGTCGACCATCAACATGGCTGCTTCACGCATGCCGACGTCCAACCCGACGACTCAGGGCGTTGGTCATGGCGAGCGTTACCAGCGCGAGGACGAGAAGCGTCGCCGCCATGATGCCCGCGCCTCGGTCGTCGAACGCTTGCATCTGGTCATAGATGGCGATGCTCAGCGTGCGCGTCTCGGCTGGGATGTTGCCGCCAACCATCAGAACCACACCGAACTCGCCGAGCGTGTGTGCAAACGTCAACACGGCAGCGGTTACGATGCCAGGCCACGCGAGGGGCAGCTCGATGGCGAGCCATGCGCGCCACCACGGCATCCCGCAGCAGGCCGCGGCCTCACGCACGTCGACGGGAACGCTCTCGAACGCGCGCTGGATGGGCTGCACCGCGAAGGGAAGGTTGATCAGCACGGACGCGAGCAGCAACCCCTCGAAGCTGAACGCCAACGACTGGCCGGTCAGTGATGCAAAGAACTGACCTAGCGGCGATCGGGCGCCAAACGCGACCAAGAGATAGAACCCGAGGACGGTCGGCGGCAACACGAGCGGCAGCGCCACGAGCGCCTCGACTGCTCCCCTTCCCGCAAAACGGCGCACGGCCAGCATGCGGCCGACGACCACGCCAATTGGCAGGAGTAAGGCGAGCGTCCCGGCACCGAGCTGAATCGAGAGCGTGAACGCCGTCCAATCCATCTGATATCGCTTTCTCACCCTGTCAGTCGCCGGGCAGGGCGAACCCATACCGGCGTAGCACATCACGCGCCTCGGACGCCTGCAAATAGCGATAGAAGCGTTCCGCGACCGGGCCGGCACGTTCGAGCAGCACCATCCGCTGTCGCAGCGGCGGCTGATCGGCCTCGGGAAGCAGGGCGTAGGTGCCCTTGCCCGCGAGCGGCGGGGCCAGCACGGTCGAGTAGGCAAGTAGCCCGCCCACGGCGTTGCCGGTGGTCGCGAACTGCGCCGCCTGCGCGATGTTCTCGCCCAAGACGAGTGACGGCTGCAGCGGCGCCCAGAGACCTTTGGCGCGCAACACGGCCTCCGCTGCCCTCCCGTAAGGTGCATGCTCCGGATTGGCAATCGCGAATCGGTGGCTTCCGCCGCGCGCCAGCAGCGCGCGGAGCCCTTCGAGCTCCGCATCGGTCTCGAGTGGCGATCCCTCCGGCGCGAAGATCACGAGGCGACCGAGCGCGTAGAGCACGCCCCGATCACGGGTCAGGCGGGCATCGGCAAGCTTGGTCACGAACGCCTCGTCTGCGGAGAGAAATAGCTCGAAGGGCGCCCCATCGAGGATTTGACGGGTCAGATTGCCGGAGGACCCAAAGATCAAGCTCACGCCCTCTCCCTGCTGAGCGGCGAACTGCCGCCCAATCTTTTCGAGCGCGAACTTCAGATTGGCGGCCGCTGCGACGGCGGGAGGTTGCTGAGCCCCGAGACACGTCGTCAGCGCCACCCACACGAGGACCACGCAGCACGTCTCTCTCAGCGTTGACGCCAGTACTGATCTGATACGGTTGGCGTAGGATTGCGCCGTCATGACGAGACTCTTCTTGCGCGTCTATTTCCGGCCAGACGCTTGGATCGGCCCGGGCAAGGTCCAGCTCCTCGAAGGGATCCGCGATTGCGGCTCGATCAGCGCCGCGGCGCGCGCGATGGATATGTCCTATCGTCGTGCTTGGTTGCTCGTCGACAGCGTCAATCGGATGTTCCGCGAGCCAGCCGTCCGGACGCTGGCCGGCGGCAGGCGTGGTGGAGCTGCCACGCTCACACCGTTCGGCCTCGAGATCATCAACCGCTACCACGCCATGGAAGCCGCATCTCGCCGCGCGGTCGCACGGGACGCGGCCGCATTGCAGCGCCGCCTCAGACGCCCACGGCAGCGGCGCACGGCGCAGACCGCGTAGTGGCCGCCACGGTAGGCGTCCCGCACCAGCATACACGAGTCGTTATATTTCAAGGAATATAGAATCGCGCACGTCAGGCGCCGCCGAAGATGTGCGTCTCGAAGAATGCGTTGCGAAACTTGCCCTGAGGGTCGTGCGCGGCCAATAGCTCCCGAAACGCCGGTAGCCTCTGATACCGGGCACTCAGCCGTGACGAGGGGATCGTGAACAGCTTGCCCCAGTGCGGCCTGACGTCGAACGGCTCGAGGGCCTGTTCGATCACTGGAAGCAGCGCTTTGACGGCGGGCCAGTCCTGTTTCCACGTGAAATGAATGGTCAGACAGGGCTGCTGGTAGCAGGGGCTCATCCAGAAACGGTCGGCGTCGATGGTTCGCACCTCGGAGATCAAGAGGTGTGGTGCAATGCGATCGCGCAGCTCGTAGACGGCAGTCAGCGCCTTCAGTGCGTGGTCGCGAGGCACGAAATACTCCGACTGCAGCTCTTCGCCGCTGCTCGGGGTGAAGTTCAGACGGAAGTGTGGCAGCCGCTCGTGCCACGGCCCGGCGACGCCCATCTGCTCGGTACAATTCTCAGCGGAGAGCTCTGCAATGGGGTGCAAGTTCTTCGCGGCAAGCTTCGCGCCGAATAGCTCGGGCCCTCCCGTTTGGGCAGTCTCCTCGCCGATTCGGGTCTTGACCCAGACCTGGTTGACCGTGTCCCCCTGCCAGTCGGTGAACAAGCTGACGCTATAGCCGCTCGCCAGGATCTCGTCGAGATGCCCACGCACCTGCTTCACTGGCAGGTTCTGGTAGACGTCCTGCCTCACGCTGAAGGTCGGCTGGATCTCGAGCGTCACCGCGGTCACGACTCCCAGACCGCCAAGCGCCACGACGGTGCCGTCGAAGCGATCGCCATCCTTGTCGCGCGATAGCGTCAGGACCTCGCCATCGGCAGTGACGACCTCCAGCCCGAGCACTGCCGTGGCCAGATTCCCGTTCTCGACGCCGGACCCGTGCGTTCCCGTCGCGCAAGCGCCAGCAACGGAGATATGCGGCAGTGAAGCCAGGTTGTGCAGCGCAAAGCCCTTCTCGTGCAGATACTCGCTCAGCTCGCCGTAGCGCATACCGGCCCCGACGGTGACCGTCCGTGACGCTTTGTCCAACGACACGACCTGGTCGAGATGCCAGACCGAGACGAGATTTTCCGTGCTGTCTGCGATCTGATTGAAGGAATGGCGGGTGCCCAGCGCCCGCAGCTTGCGGCACCGCTTCACGACCTGCCGGACCTCGTCCAGCGTCTTGGGAGAGTGGATCTGCGCCGTGCTGTATTCGATGTTGCCAGCCCAGTTTCGCTCCGTGCTGTTTTGGGCGCTTTCGATCTCCCGCGGCAGAGCAGCGCTGGCCAGCACGGCCGCCGACATCTTCAGGAATGTTCGCTTGTTCACGGGCATGCGCTTCTCCCCACGAGACGGTTACGCTCGCTTCTTCACGACCCTGCAGCCGTTGACGAGCTTGTAGCGCTCGCCCCATGCGCTCATCGCGCTCATCACGCCACGGAGACTTTGACCGGTGGCCGTCAACGAATACTCCACCCGCGGCGGCACCTCAGGATACACTTTCCTCGTCACCAAACCGCTGCGTTCGAGCTCCCGCAGCTGCTGCGTCAGCATCTTCTGCGTGACGCCCGCGATCCCACGCTTCAACTCGGAGAACCGTTTGGTGCCCTGGAAGAGTCGGTAGATGATTAGCGGCTTCCATCTCCCGCCGATGGCCGCAAGCGTCATGTAAATCTGGCAGGTGGCAGTTTGTGCTTCGACCTCGAGGCTCACGTGGCACACAAGAAGGCGGATCCATCGCGGTCGTCTCTACAGGCGCTACCAGAATGAACATGGCCGGATCCTCCATTTACGTTGCCAGCAAGGGGGCGGCCGAGCAGTTCGTGCCCACGCTCGCCCGCGAGCTTGGACCTCGCAACATCAACGTCAACACCATCTCTCCCGGATTCACCGAGACCGACATGATGCTGAACGAGATGCGTGTCTACGGCGCATCGCTGTCGCCCTTCAGCCGGACCGGCAGCGCGGATGAAGTGGCCGCGGTCGTCGCGTTCCTTACTTCACCTGACGGGCATTGGGTGACGGCGCAGAACGTCCAGGCGGGGGGCGGTGTAGCCTTCTAATCTCCCCGTTTCTATGCCACCGTTATATGCGACCGCGCTGGAGGTTGTTCATGTCATCATCCCCAGAGATCAGCCCGGACGCACTGACGCAATTCAAAGAAGCTCAAAAGCAATCGTGGGTGCATTTCACGGCGCTCGAGGCGCTGACGACGCCGGCGGCGGCGGTGCTGGTCAAACGTGCGCAGGTCGCCGCCGGACGACGCGTGCTCGATGTGGCGTGCGGGACCGGCGTGGTCGCGGTCACGGCCGCGCGGCTGGGTGCCCACGTCACGGGACTCGATCTGACGCCCGAGCTGCTCGAGCGTGCGCGTGAGAACGCGCGTCTCGCGAGCGTCGAGATCGAGTGGCGCCAAGGCGATGTCGAAGAGCTGCCGTTCGACGACGCGACGTTCGACATCGTCCTGAGTCAATTCGGACACATCTTCGCACCAAGGCCTGATGTCGCCGTGAGTGAGTTGCTGCGCGTCTTGAAGCCGGGCGGGACGATCGCGTTCGCGACCTGGCCGCCGGAGCTCTACATCGGACGGCTGATCGCGCTCCTTGGACGCTACTTGCCCGAGCCGCCGGCCGGTGTCGTATCGCCGGCATTGTGGGGCGATCCGAGCGTCATCCGCGAGCGTCTCGGTGCCGGCGTCGCGGACGTCACGTTCGATCGCGCCCGCATGCCGGTGCCGGCGCTGAGCCCGCAGCACATGCGGGCGATGCTGGAGCGCACCTCTGGCCAGGTGATGAAGTTGGTCGAATCGTTGACGGCGGCAGATCCCGCCCGACTCGCAACATTCCGGCGAGAGCTCGACGAGCTCATTGCAGGGTACTTCGAAGACAATCTCGTTCGGCAGGATTACCTGATCACGCGCGCGACAAAGGTGTGAGCGACGGTACCGGGTGCTCGTACGCGCGTCCGTCAGCCTTGCGGCAGGAGTGAAGATGTCGTGGCACGGGTCACTATAAACACGACGTACACTCCCTCCCGACGTAACCTCGGTGCGCTCGAAACGGAAGCCGCCAGTGTGCGGGCACGCCGCTGTCGAGCTATATTTGGAATGTGGGCACACTCGCACTCCCGGGGAGTGAGCTGATTGAACGGGGTCTCCAGGAACTTGCCTTAGGCGAAGAGACTGAGGCGGCTCTCCTCGTACTCATTGGAGCTCCGCGACTACGGCGCCTCGGCGTGGATGTGCCTCGCCTGTCCGTTTTGGCCGAGAAGACGCCCGAGCTTCGTCTCTACGAGCGCCTGGCCGCTAGCGATCCCGACTCCGCGCACAGCCGCTACAACGCGCTTCTCCGGCGACTGGTCAGTTTCGAACGGGCGCTGGCATGCGTAAGCTAACCGACGTCGACCGTCTCTACCAGTTTATGCGAGCGCTAGCAGCGGAAGCTGACAAGTCGGCTTGCGTGTATTTCACAGGCGGAGCGACAGCGCTCCTCAATGGATGGCGGGCAACGACGATCGATGTTGACCTGAAGATCGTTCCCGAGCAGGACCGTCTGCTCCGGGCGATTCCACGGTTGAAGGAAGAGTTGGAGATCAACGTGGAGCTCGCCTCACCGGATGACTTCATCCCTCAACTACCCGGGTGGGAAGAGCGCAGTACCTTCGTCCAACAACAGCGCCACCTGACATTTCGCCACTACGACTACTACGCTCAGGCTCTATCGAAGTTGGAGCGGGGTCACGCCCAGGACATCACCGACGTGGAAGAAATGCTGAAGAGAGGACTGATTGACCCGAAGCGTCTCTTGGATCTCTTCACAGCTATCGAGCCAGAATTGTACCGCTACCCATCGATTGATCCCCGCAGTTTTCGCCGATCTGTCGAAGCCTGCGTCGAGTCTGCCGGTTCAGATGCGAGCTCTTCGTGAATCCGCGCGTCGTCGCCATCCGTAGGACGCGGAAAGATTACAGCCGGCAGGATCATGCTCACCGCCTGTTTCGTCGGCGAGACTGTTGGGCCATCCTTCGACGCCGTTTGCCTGTCGTTGAGTCGCGACCTGCATGCCGCCGATGTGCGCGCTCCGTGGAATGGCGTTGGTCGCCCGTTACCAAATCCATCACCCGCCCCTCTTCGTCAAGAATGTACATGGGCTCGTGACCATTCCACGTTCTGAAGAGGTCGGGGTCCCTCTCTCTGCCATAATCGATGCCGACCACAGCGCGAAACCTGTAACCCTCTTTCAAGCCGACCGCTATGAGATTCTCGTCGACGATGACGGTCGGACAGGCGGTGCAGAAGTACCCGGCTGGGGCGAACATGGCGCGCGGTGCGATGTTGGTGGCATAGATGAAGTTCGCCATCTGCTGCCGCGTCTGAGCTTTGCAGCGCGGACACTGTAGGTGGGACGCAACCGCACGCATCGCATAACCGTGCTCGACGCTTCCTCTGAAGATGGCCAGCCCCTCCTGCTGGGCCATTTCCTCCATGATCAATGGCTGCGCTTCGGGTCCGATCTCGTCTAGATCGACGGTGACCAGTGCGTTGTCGCCGCTGGCCTTGATCCGGATACCTGGTATTGATCGCTGCGCCTCCATATCGTCGGCCTGCTGCGAAAGTTCCTTGGACACGTCGCCAGCACCGAGGCGTTTGGGCCACCATCGACGAAAGTTGCTCATCGGTCTCCTCATTGCGCGCCACACGCGCATGCGCGTATACGCAGGCCACTCGTGCGAGTGGGCTCGGTGCACGCAGCATCCGCCCCGCGGCTATGCCCAACTTGAGAAAGAGGGCTTTCGTGCTACCGCGGCTCGACGAGGATTTCCGTTTTCACAGAGTTCGCGATGTAACACGATTCGTGCGCGCGGTGATGCAGCGCATCGAGCTGCTCACGCGAGGGCCGGTTTCCCGCCCACGTAACTTGTGGACGCAGGACGACCCTCAGTATTGCTATGTTACCGTTCGCGTTCTTTCCCATCTCGCCGACGGCTTCATCCTCGTATCGATCAATGACGAATTGACCCTTGGCCGCATAGGATAGGAAGAAAAGCATGTGGCAGGAGGACAGCGAGGCGACGAACGCTTCTTCCGGGTCCACGGCGTCCTCTTTCGACAGTGGCAGCTTCACCACCTGAGGCGAGCTAGAGGCTGGAACCACGGTGCCGCCGTCGAAGCGCCATTCGTGGGCCCGGGAATACTTGTTGTCATTGAACAGCTCGTCCGCTGCGCGCGTCCATACGACGGTCGTTGTGTACATGCTCATGTGCTGCTTACCTGAGGGAATGGTGATCGCGCCGTTCTGATAAGAGAGACGACGTTCGGTGTTCGTAGGGATCCGTGACCTGAACGTCCACGCCGGCAAGAACCGCGCCGAACTGGCCCCGGCCGGGGCGAGTTCGCGCATCATGCCTTCATCGTGCCGCACGAGCGACGCTCTGACAACAGAGGATATCCCACCTCGGCAAAATGCCCGCGCGACCCCGAGAGCCTCACGCACCACTGGTCCGTTTCCCCCTCACTCGGTTGACTCGTCCTTGTTTCAGAATATGATCTTCAAACCGAACATGGTCGAGAGAACACGCCTTCTCCTGTGTGTTATCTGTCTCGCCGCCCTTGGGGTGGCCGTCACCCGTACGTCGAAGAGCGCCGACGGCGAGATCTCGGTCAGTCCCACAACGGCCGTTGCGGGAGATTTCGGAACCTGGACGGTCACCTATCGTGTCGGGTCACGTGGAATTGCCAAGGGGGGTGCGCTACGCGTTCAGTTCCCCGATTCCTGGCATGCGGGCGATCGGAACTCTGCGAATCGGCTCCAGTCAACCGACGCGAAAGGCGATCACTACATCTCCAGTCGGTCTTCTCGCGACAACGTGCGGCTCGAGACGGCAGTCGAATCAGAAAGCGCGAGCTATCTCGTCAAGTCGGCGCGGCCTGGGTTGGATGGTCGGTTGGAGCGATATGTCTTTGTCGTACGAGTCACCGTTGGGGAGGGCGAGCTCCAGGAGGGCGATACCGTCTCGGTGACCTACGGCGACACCTCCATGGGCAGCCGCGGGATGAAGGCCGGCATCGTCAGCACGCCGCCCGAGCCGATCCTGGCGGCTGTAGACCATGACGGAACGGAAAAGTTTCAGCGCCTTCCAGACCACCCCACCGTGCACATTGTCAGCCGCCCGGCGGCCGAGCTACGGCTCTCCGGACAGTCGGCTCTCGTGGCCGGCACGCCAGCAACGCTATCGTTGGCGGTGGTGGACGAGTACGGCAATCCGTCCACCGCTTTTGCCGAAGAAGCGCGTCTCGACGTGGTCGAAGGAGAAGCGGATGTTCCTGCCACCGTCTCGTTCATGCGGGGACAGGGCTGGGCACGTGTGCGCTTCACCCCCAAGCGCGCTGGACTCGTACGCGTCGAAGCAACGGCACGAGGAGGGATTCTTCGAACGGCGGGCAATCCCATGATGGTTCATTCGACCCCACCGAAGCGGCGAATCTACTGGGGGGATCTGCATTCACACTCGCATTACAGTTGGGACGGCGTTGGGCGAAATCCCTACGAGTACGCTCGAGATATCGCCGGCCTGGATTTCTTCAGCTTGACCGATCACAGCCGAACTCCCGAGGGAGGATTTACCCGCGGCCTCGGACCGCACGTCTGGGAGGAATACAAGCAACTGGCGGAAGAGTACGACCAGCCCGGAGCGTTCGCGACCTTGTTCGGCTATGAAACCTCCTTTGGCGCACCCTACGGACATCGGAATGTGTATTTCCGAGGCCGGCCCGGGCCGCTGCTGGCTCCCGAGAGTGCAACGCTCCCAGACTTGTGGAAGGCCCTGAACGCAGGAGAAGGGTTGACGATTCCTCACCATACTGGGGCGTTTCCGCAAGGTGTTCGCTGGGAGCCTCACGATCCGGAATTCCAACGAAACTTCGAGATCTACTCCGCCCACGGCCTGAGTGAAGCCTACCAACCGGACCATCCGCTCGCGTTCGAGCAGAGCGACTTCAGCGAGCCGCGCCGGTCGGCTCGCGCTCCTCAATTCGCCCAGGATGCCTGGATGGCCGGTCTGATGCTCAGCACGATCGCCGCCAGCGATGACCACCGCTCGCACCCGGGCCGCCCCCACTGGGGCCTGAGCGCCGTTTCCGCGACCGGTCTGACCCGCGCGGAGATCTTCGATGGGCTCTACGAGCGTCGGACATACGGGACGACCGGAGTACGGATTCTGCTGGATTTCCGGATCAACGGCGAGCCCATGGGAACGCGGATCAGTACGCAGCACCTCCCGCTGTTGGAGGTGGAAGCGCACGGAACCGATGTGATCGAGAAATTGGAGGTGCTGCGCCATAGCCGCACGGACGGCGGGTTCGAGGTGATTTACTCCATCGAGCCGCACGCGCTCGACTTTCACTGGAAAGATCGCGATCGGACGTTTCGCGAGGACTCCATCTACTATGTTCGTTTGCGGCAGAAACGGATGGTGCGAAACCGCATTGCCATGGCGTGGTCCAGTCCTATCTGGGTTACCGACGAGCTGAGAAACGAACCGTGATCGTTGAGCGTAGACTGTTCGGAAGGCCCACCTCGTCTCGTGCGCAGCCGTGGAAGCTGCGTGTAGACTCTTACCATGCGATATCGCTTCGGTCCTTTCGCAGTCTGTCTTGCTCTCGCGCTCCTGGTGCAGGCCCTGCCGGCTGCGCAGCAGAGCGTCACCGCCCCTCGGCAGGTGCAGACACCAGCACAGTTCGTCGGCTTCGAGATCGGTGCCGACGGAGAGCTGGTCCGTTATCCGAAGGCGCTGGAGTACTTCCAGCACCTGGCGAAGCAGAGCGATCGCGTGCGGTACGAGGAGCTGGGCAAGACAACGCTCGGGAACCCCTACGCGCTCGTGACGATTAGCTCCCCTGAGAACCTGGAGCGGCTGGATCGTCTGGTGGAGATCAACCGGCGGCTGGCCGACCCGCGCGGAGTAGACGAGGCGGAGGCGACGCAGCTCGCGCGCGAAGGACGCCCCTTCTATCTCTTGTATGCCACGATCCACTCTACCGAGGTAGGCAACGGGCAGGCGATCCTGCGCGTCGCGCACAAGCTGGCGACCGACTCCGGCCCTGCGACACAGGAGATTCTGGACAACTCCGTGCTGCTGCTCGTGCCGTCGCAGAATCCAGACGGCCAGGTGATGGTGATCGATCACTGGTACAAGACGAAAGGCACGGATCTCGAGCGGGTGTATCCGGACCTGTACCACAAATATGTGGGACATGACGACAACCGCGACTGGTTCATGTTCACGCAGAAAGAGACGCGGTTGATGGTCGAGCGCGTGCAGAACCATTACAAACCAGTCATCACGCATGACATGCACCAGCAGGGGCAAACGGGGTCGCGGATCTTCGTACCGCCGTTCCAGGAGCCCTACGACGTGAACTTCCACCCGATTCTCGCGCAGGAGCAGGCGCAGGTCGGGCAAGCCATGGCAGGAGCGCTCATCGCCGAAGGGAAGGAAGGCGTCGCGTTCAACGAGCGGTACGACCTCTGGACGCCGGCGCGCCAGTACATGGTCTACCATGGCCAGCCACGCATCCTGACCGAGATTGCATCCGCGAATCTCGCAGATCCGTACTCGAGCCCGGAAGGAAAGGACACACCACTCGGCCCGCAGGAGGTGCGCGTCAACTTCCCGAAGCCGTACTCGAAGAGCGAGTGGCGGCTGTCGCAAATCGTCGACTATGGGGTAACTGCGGCGCTCGCCGGTATCTCACACGTCGCGAAGTACCACGCTGAGTTCCTCACCAACTTCTACAAGGTCCACCGTGAGTGGGTGAATTGGAAGGGCTCGCCCCACGCGTTTGTCGTGCCGGCAGGTCAGCGCGATCCGCTGGCGACCTACGAGCTGCTCGACATCCTGAGGACCGGAGCGGTCGAGATCGAGCAGGCAACGAGCGCCTTCCAGGCCGGCGGCAAGTCCTACGCGGCCGGATCGTATGTCATCCATCTTGCACAGCCTTACGGCGCGTTTGCAAAGACGATGCTGGAGAAGCAGGTCTATCCGGATCTGCGGCTCTTCCCTGGGGGCCCGCCGAAGCCGCCGTACGACGTGACAGGCCACACGCTCGGATACCTGATGGGCGTGTCGGTCGACCCGATCGCGGAGCCGTTCCAAGCGTCGCTCGAACGCGTCACGGATCTCGAGCCGGTGCAGTCGCCGCTGCCTGCGTCGCCGCGCTGGGCCTACGTGTTCGGGCCGGAGTCGAACGCCGGCTTCGTGGCGGCGGCGCGCTTGCAGAAGGCGGGTATTCCGCTCTTTCGCACGGCTTCGGGCGCAACACTCAACGGTCAGGCCCTCGCAGCAGGCACCTGGGTGGTGCCAGCCTCGAATGAGGCCCGCGGCCTGCTCGAGACCGTCGCACGCGAGACGGGCCTCGAAGTGATCGGGGCGGACGATCCGCTCGCGGTTGCAGGCTTCCGCTTGAAAGCGCCGACGCGCATTGGGCTGTGGCGCGGCGCGAACAACATGCCTGGCGGGTGGCTCCAGTGGACCTTCGAGCAGTACGGCATGAGCCACGACGTCGTTTCGTCGACAGATTTCGCCGGCGATCTCGCCAACCGTTACGATGCCATCGTCCTGCCCGACGGGATCAGCCGCGAGACTATCGTCGACGGCCTCGATCCGGCAACGCACGACAAGACGTGGGAGTGGGCCTACGGTGTGGGTGAGGACGGGTGGAAGAAGCTCGCGCAGTGGGTCCGCGACGGCGGGACGCTGGTGGCCACCGGCAGCTCGGTGGAGACGGCGCGCGCGCTGCTCGATCTGCCGATTGAAAAGGTGCTGCCCGAGTCGCGCCGCCGAGGGCGCGGGTCAAGCGAAGAGGAGACGCCCAGCGAGCCTGCGACGACAGCCGAGACGAACCAGGTGCTGCGCGAGACCTTCTCCAGCCCCGCGCGCCTGGCCGCGACCCTGAGCGAGCGCGTCATCGAGCCCGAAGCGCGGTTCTACTGCCCCGGCTCGCTGCTGCAGAACGACTTCGACGTCGATCATCCGATCGGCTTCGGCATGCCGGCATCCTGGCCGGTGTTCTTCGAGTCGGATCAGGCGTATCGCCTCACACCGTCGTTCGATATCCGCCCCGAAGTGGTCGCACGGTATCCCTCCGAGGGTCCAATCCTGCAAAGCGGCTGGTTGCTCGGTGAGGAGCTCCTCCACGATCAAGCCAACGTCGTTGCCTTCCGGGTCGGGCGTGGCTATGTCGTAACGCTCGGGACACAGGTCCACTTCCGCTCGCAGACGCGCGCGACCTACAAGCTGCTGTTCAACGCGCTGTTCCACGGCCCATCGACGCCAGTCACCGCCGCGGAGCTCGGGAAGCTCCAGAGTGCCGTCGCCGAGCCGTCGCAGGCGGCTGCGGATTCACGGAATTAGGGCTCACGTGGATGGTCGGTCGTAGCGCAGGCCTTTAGGCCTGCCCGAGCGGCGACTGGCAGGCCTGAAGGCCTGCGCTACGTGTGTTGATGCGTGGCGCGGCACGGCGTGCGCACCTCGACAGCGTGTGCTTATGACGGCCGGCCGGGCCGGGTGATCCCCAGCTTCTGTATGCGGAACTGCACCGTGGAGCGCTTCATCCCCAGACGGGCGGCTGCACCGTTGGGACCAGCAACCACCCAGTTGGTCGCCTCGAGCACGGCGACAATGTGTCTGCGATCAGCCTGCTCGAGGGTCTCCGACGGCGACGTTGGGAACGGCGCCGACTGCCGCGTGCTCAGCTCAGCGACCGGAACCTCCAATGCTGGACCACGCGAGAGAATGACCGCGCGCTCGATGAGGTTCTGCAGCTCACGGATATTGCCCGGCCAGTCGTAGCGGACGAGCGCCTCCATGCTTTCCGAAGGAATGAGCTCGATGCCCCTCCTCATCCGCCGTGCGAACTGCTGTGCGAAGTGGCGGACGAGCATGAGGATATCGTCGCGGCGCTCGCGCAGCGGCGGCACGTGAATCGGTCGGTCCAGTCACGGCCGCAGTAGAATTTAGCTGTGACCATACCGAACGTCACCACTGCGCTAATAACCGTGACCGGGCCTGACAAACCAGGCGTTACGTCCGCGCTGTTCGCGACGCTCAGCCGGCACGCGGTCGAGGTGCTCGACGTCGAGCAGGTCGTCATCAGGGGGAGATTGGTGCTCGGAGTCCTGGTTGCCTTCGACGGAGCTCCAGAGGAGTTGCAGGAGGCGGTCGGACAGACGATGGGGAGCATCGGCATGCTGGTCGACGTCGAGGTGGGCGTGGAAGAGCGATTGCCGGCGCGGTTGTCTTCGAGCCACGTCGTGGTCGTGCTCGGACGCCCGGTGACGGCTCACGCCTTCACCGAGGTGGCAGGAGAGCTCGCGTCGTTGGGCGTCAACATCGACGCAATCCGGCGTGTCGCCGACTATCCGGTCACCGGTCTGGAATTGGGTGTGTCCGTGCCAGAGGCCACGCCGCGTTCGGACGCCGAGCTCAGATCGGCCCTGGCCACCATCTCCTCGCGCGTCGGTCTGGACATCGCCGTCGAACGTGCCGGTCTGGCCAGACGGGCGAAGCGGCTCGTGGTGTTCGATGTGGACTCGACATTGATCCAGGGTGAGGTCATCGAGATGCTCGCGGCGTGCGTCGGCTGTCTCGGAGACGTCAAGCGAATCACCGACGCGGCGATGCGCGGCGAGCTGGACTTCACGGCATCGCTGACAGCGCGCGTCGCCCTGTTGAAGGGACTACCCGCGTCGGTGCTCGACGAGGTGCGAGAGACGCTCGAGCTCACACCGGGGGCGCGGACCACCGTGCGGACGTTGCGGCGGCTCGGATTCCGCTGCGGTGTGGTGTCGGGCGGCTTCACGCAGGTTGTGCAGCGGCTCGTCGACGAGCTGGGTCTGGACTTCTGCGCAGCCAATGAGCTGGAAGTCGTTGACGGCCGACTCACCGGCCGGCTGGTCGGCGACATCGTGGACCGGCCGGGCAAGGCGATTGCCCTCCGCCGGTTCGCCGAGCAGTACGGGATTCCGCTGACCCAGTCGGTGGCGGTCGGTGACGGGGCCAACGACATCGACATGCTGTCCGCCGCCGGGCTGGGCGTCGCGTTCAACGCCAAGCCGGCGCTTCGTGAAGTGGCCGACACCGCGCTCTCGCAGCCGTTCCTCGACGCGGTCCTGTTCCTGCTCGGCGTCACCAGGGCAGAGGTCGAGGCTGCCGACGCCGCCGATGGCCTGAGCCTCGAGCGCGTGCCGGTGTAGGCCCGACCTTCAGGTCGGGCGCGCAATCGCAGAACGTCAACGCCCGAGCTACAGGTCGGGCCTACCGTAGATACTGGTGGCAGGAGGCGCTCCCACATGACCTCGTTGGACGCGCTGAAACAGGATGTCCGGCTCGCCGTCCGAACGTCGGCGCGCGACCCCGGCTTCGCGGCGGCCGCTGTCATCACGCTCGCCTTCGGCATCGGTCTGGCCGCTGCCATGTTCACGGTCTTCGACGCCGTCTTGCGGCGCCCGCTGCCGGTGCAGGAACAGGAACGCGTCGTCGTGCTCTGGGGAGAAGCAGACGGAAGCCTGCGTCGCCTGCCGCTTCATTATGAGCACTTCGAGCGCTTCCGTCAGAACCCGCACACGTTGCAGGAAGTTGCTGGCGTGCTCAACATGCGCGCCTCACGTACGGCGGTGCGTGACGGCGAGCGGGCGCTCACGCTGAACGTAGCACCCGTGACGGGCAACTTCTTCGGCCTGCTCGGCTCGCCGCCGTTCATCGGACGCACGCTGCGACCGGATGACGATGTGGAAGGGGCGGAGCGGGTGGCGGTGATCAGCCACGGCCTCTGGCGCAGGCGCTTCGGTGGCAATCGCGACGTGATCGGCCGCCGCCTCACGCTGCATGAGCGGGAGCTCACGTACACGGTGGTGGGCGTGGCGCAGCCGGGGCTCGAATATCCCGGTGGCGCGGATCTCTGGGTGCCGCTGGTCCCATTCATCAAGCTCGAGGTGGTGCCGCTCGGGCGGCTGGCAGCGCACGCCACGCCGGCGCAGGCCGCCGCAGAGCTGCGGGCTTCTTTCGAACGTGAGGATCCCATCAATCGGGGCGATCTCCGTGCCGCTGCGAGCTCGCTGCGGGACGTCGTGATCGGCAATGTGCGACCGGCGCTGTTTCTCCTGTCGGCCGCCGCGGCGCTGCTCCTGCTCATCGCGTGCGTCAATGTGGCGAACCTGCTGCTCGCCCGCGCTTCGGGCCGGATGCCCGAAATTGCGACACGACACGCGCTCGGGGCGAGCAGAGGACGGATCCTGCGTCAGCTTCTCACCGAGAGCTCCGTGCTGGCTGTCGCGGGTGGGCTGCTGGGCGCCCTGCTCGCGGTGGGTCTCGTCCGCGGTCTGCTCATCCTGGCGCCGCCAGAGCTTCCGCGGCTCGAAGAGATTCGGCTCACTGGCGTCCCTCTCTGGATTGCCGCTGGCATCACGGGTGCCGCTACTTTGGCCTTCGGGCTCTTCCCGGCGCTCTTTGCCTCGCGCGCCGGGGCTTCCTCGTTGCGGGCCAGCAATCGATCCAGCACCGCGCCGAAGGGTAGACGACGCGCGCAGCATGCGCTCGTTGTCTTTCAAATCGCGCTCGCGGTCATCGTGCTCGTCGCCGCCAGTTTGCTCGGCCGAAGCCTCCGTGAGCTCGAACGCTTGGACATGGGCTTCATCTCCGACCGGCTTGCGATAGTGCAGTTGGCTCGGCCCGGAACGAAGTTCGAGAGCCCTGCGCAGGTGCGCGCGCTCTACGATCGCCTCATCCCGCGCCTCGAAGCGCTTCCGGGTGTCGTCTCGGTCGCGTCGCTGAGCCTGATGCCGTTTGGCGGCGCGATGGGGGGCATCGATGGACACTTCGTCGCCGAAGGCAAGCCAGAAGCAGCCGAAGCGACTCGCCCACTCCTCAACATGGAAGTGGTGGGCCCTGGCTACTTCCGTACACTCGACATACCGCTTCTGCGCGGTCGACCCCTCACCGACGCAGACCGCGAGAACAGCCCGCGCGCGGTCGTCGTCAGCGAGACGGTGGCTCGGCTCTTTTGGCCCGCCCAGGACGCCGTGGGAAAGCGTCTCGGCTTTGGACAGCCGAAGCAGCCGGAGGACTGGTGGACTGTCGTAGGCGTCGTCCCCGAAACGCGCTACCGGGCCATGCGTGAGCCGTTGCCCACCGTTTACCTCCCCCATCGACAGTTTGCGGGAGCCAGCTTCGTTGGGCACATGCTTGCAATCCGCACGAGCGGGGAGCCTGCCGCGGTCCTGCCGTCCATTCGCCATGCGGTGCAGGAGACGGATCCAGACGTCCTCGTGACGGAGGCGCAGACGATGGCGCGTCTCCTGGCAGGGGAGCTCGCGCAACCGCGTCTCAGCGCGGTTCTGCTCGGTGTCTTCGGCATCGGCGCTCTTCTATTGGCAGGCGTCGGGCTCTACGCGATGCTCGCCTATATCGTTCGACGGAGAACGCGCGAGCTGGCGATCCGGCACGCCTTGGGCGCATCGCCGTCGCGTCTGCGCGCGCTCGTGCTGCGCCAGGGCGCGATGATGACCGGCGCCGGCATCCTCCTGGGATTGGCCACCGCCCTCGCCGGCGGCAGCGTGCTCCAATCCCTTCTGTTCTGCGTTAGTCCCGCCGATCCCCTCACGCTGGCCGGCGTGCCGCTGGTCCTCCTCGTCGTGGCGCTCGCGGCCTGCTATATTCCCGCGCAGCGGGCGACGCGCGCGGATCCGGTCGCGGTGCTGCGGGCGGACTACTGATCGGACGAAAGTGATAGCGTGGCCCCTCATGTCCAGCTGGATCGCGTTCCTTCGCGGGATCAACGTCGGTGGCAACCACATGCTGCCGATGAAGGAGCTGGCGGCGTTGCTCGGCAAACAAGGGTTAACCGACGTTCGGACATATATTCAAAGCGGCAACGTGGTGTTCCGGAGTGCCAAGGCGAACGCACCCACGTTGGAAAAACAGATTGGCAACGCCGTGCTGAAGAGCCATGGATTCCAGCCGCGCGTACTCGTGCTCAGGGTGGCGGAGTTGGAACGCGCCGCGCGCTCGAACCCGTTCCCACAGGCCGACGCCAATCCAAAGGCGCTGCACTTGTTCTTTCTCGCGAGCAAGCCCTCCTCGCCGAATCTCGGCGCATTGCGCGAGCTCAAAGCAGGCGGCGAAGCCTTCGAGCTAATCGACAAGGTGTTCTATCTCTACACGCCGGACGGCTTCGGTACGTCGAAGCTGGCCGAGCGCGCCGTGCGCCACCTTGGCGTCGAGGCCACGGCCCGCAACTGGCGCACCGTTGGCAAGGTGCTCGAAATGGCCAAACTCCTCGGGTAGCCCGCGTCCAAACTAGTGTCGATCTAGGACGATCAGAAGATCACCGCTTATGATCCGACAATGGATGCTTCTAATGTGCTGGCCGACCTTGCAACAGAGCTCGCGGTCACCCTGGTCCGCGCGGCTGAAGGCGGCGTCTCGCGATGAGCGATCGCATGGAGCGGGCCGCCACAGCGGTTGCCATCCGTCTTGCCACTGTCGATGATGCGGCGGCATTGACAGATTTCGCGCGGCAAAGCTTTCTCGACACCTTCGCGGCCGACAACACACCCGAGAACATGGCTCTCTATGTCGCGCAGGCCTTTGGCGCGGCAACGCAGACGCGCGAGCTGACAGACGAGGCCTCGGTGACACTACTGGTGGAGCAGGACGGGCAGCTCGTTGCCTACGCTCAGATGTCCGACGCGCCGCCGCCTGCGTGCGTCGAGGGAGCGGTGCCCATGGAGCTTCGACGCCTCTACGTCGACCGCGGCTGGCAGGGCCAAGGGCTGGCGCTACCCTTGATCCGCGCGATCGAGGCGAAAGCCGTCGAGCGCGGCGCACGGACGATGTGGCTAGGCGTCTGGGACCACAATACCCGCGCCATCGCTTTCTATCGCAAAGCTGGTTATGTCGATGTCGGATGGCAGCCCTTCGTCCTTGGCCGCGACGTGCAACAGGATCGCGTCATGGCGCGCCACCTAGAGTAGCCCACACAAAGCCTGCGCCGGACTCGGAGGCCCTCATGAAACGACTGATACCGACCGTGATCGTGCTCCTGAGCGTCGCTTCGTCGGCCCCCGCAGAGTCCGGTGAGACACCCCTCGCAGGCTACGTGCTCGTCTGGTCGGATGAGTTCGAGGGAGCCTCGCTGGATACCGCACATTGGAACTATCGCACGGACTCGAAGCACTGGAGCGCGCAGGCGCCGCAGAACGTTTCAGTTGAGAACGGCGATCTACTGCTCACACTCCGCAAGCAGAAGAGAGAAGCTAAGAAGTACACAGGAGCAGGGGTGATCAGCAAGCGGCTCTTCGGCTACGGCTACTATGAAGCGCGCTTTCGTATCGCAGCCGGCAAGGGTTGGCACTCGTCCTTCTGGATGATGAAGCACGATGGCTCGGGAGGCACGGGCACCAACGCTGCCGACCTCGAGCTGGACGTCATTGAGAACGATTCCATCAACCTCAATCGTTACGGCGTGAACACACACCGCTGGAAGGGTGAGCACGCCTCCTTCGGGCATAAGAACGTTCAGACGCCACCATTGTCGGACTTTCACGTCTACGGCTGCGAATACACACCGAGCGAGGTCAGGTACTTCTTCGACGGCAAGCTCGTGCAGAGCCTGGACATCTCCGGTCAGCCTCAGGGCGACTTACATATCTGGCTGACCTCTATTGCATCCCACCTTGGCAACACGGATCGCGTCGACGACAGTCGGCTCCCAGGACACGTCTACTTCGACTACGTCCGCTTTTACGAGAAGAAGCCGCAATAATCCGCCAAGGCGGTGCTCGAGGATACCGACGGGACGTACGTTTGCGCGGAAACGCCGCGGCGGATTGCCTGCGGTGCGTCGACCGTGGTGATACGGCATGCGCCAGAAGGCAGGGGCCTCGATGGCGGCGGAAGCGGCCCTGGGGCTATTCCGCGCGTAACGCCTTCACGGGATCGACGACCGTCGCCCTGTGTGCCGGCACATAGCTGGCGAGGGCAGCAGCGGCAACGAGTCCAAGCGAGACGACGACGTACGTCGTGGGATCGAGCCGGCTAATCCCGAACAGAAGGGAGGCCATCAACCGCGTGAGCAGCGCCGCGCCCGCCAGCCCGCAGATCACGCCAATGGTCGACAGGACGAGACCGTGGCGGACGAACATTCCTGTGAGCTGTCCGTGCTGTGCGCCGAGCGCGACGCGGATGCCGATTTCGCGCGTCCGCTGCGAGACCGCATACGCGATGACGCCGTAGATGCCGACGACGCCAAGCAGGAGCGCCATTGCAGCCGCTATCGCCAGCATCACGAGCGTGAACGACGTTCGTGCCAGCGAGCGTTCGTACACATCTCCCAGCGTGCGGATTTGCGCGAGCGGAACACTCGCGTTCACGGCCCCGATTGCTCTTCGGACTTCGTCGAGAAACCCTTCGGTGCCAGTCCGGCTGCTACGGATGGCGAATGACACCGACCGTGGGGCCTGAACCCGATCGTTGAAAAAGTTCTCCATGAGCGCCGGCCAATACACGAGGGCAGGCGCCGGCTCCTGCACGCCGCGGTCATGGACGTCGCCGACGACGCCGACGATTTCACGCCAGGGGTTCTCCGTGCTCTCGCGGATGTGCTTGCCGAGTGCCGCAGCCGGTTCTCGCCACATCTCGCGCGCGAGGTTCTCGGAGATCATGACCACGGGCCTGCGCTCATTCACCTCGGCCCACGTGAAGTCGCGCCCCGCAACGAGTGGAGTGCCGACGGTCCGGAGGAATCCTGGCGACACGAACTTAAATCGGCGCACGGGAGGGCTCTGCCGCTCGGCGGATGTCTGCTCTCGGGCGAGGAGCACGGAGTCGCTGGTGCCCCCTTCCATCGGCGCGGAGCTGGTGAACGATGCCGTGGAGACACCAGGGATGGCGGCGAGCCGATCGCGCATATCGCTCTGCATGCGGAAGACCCGTTCCTCGTCCGCCACCTGTGTCTCGGGAATCCCCACGCGCACCAACTGGACGTGGTCGGGATCGCTGAATCCAGGTTGCACGGCGCGCAGCGCCAGGAACGTGCGAATCATGAGGCCAGAGCCCACCAGCAGCATCAACGCCAGGGCCACCTGGACGACAACCAACGTGTTGCGCGCCCGGTGACGCTCTTTGCTCGCACTCGACGTGCGGCCGCTGCCTCGAAGCGCTCGCGCGATCTGCGGGCCGGCGTGCTTGGCCACCGGAATACAGCCGAACAGGAGGCCCGAGAGCACCGAAACGATCAGCGTGAACCACAAGACCGTCGGATCGATGGTGATCTCGTTGAGCCGCGGGAGCGTCGCTGGCCCGATGGCGACGAGCAGCCGCAGCGCCGCAAATGCGAGCGCCAAGCCAAGTGCTCCGCCGAACAGGCCCAGCGCCAAACTCTCGATCAGCAACTCGCGCGCGATGCGGGCCCAGCCCGCGCCGAGCGCGGCGCGGATCGCCAGCTCGTGCTGACGTCCTTCTGCGCGCACCAAGAGGAGATTCGCCACATTGGCGCAGGCGATCAACAGCACGATCCCAATGGTCCCCATGAGGACCCAGAGCACGCTCCCAACGTCGCCCACTACCTCTTCCTTCAACGGACGTAGTGCCGGTGTCAGCCGGACATCTTCGAAGAACGCCCGGTCGATGCCCGGAAATGTCGGCCAGGTGTTCAGCCAGATGGGAATCATCCGCGAGACGTCTGCGTTGGCTTGCGCGAGCGTCACACCAGGCTCGAGCCGTGCGAGACCCTGAAAGCTGAACTGGCCAAGGTTTAGCTTCTCGCGCTCGAAGCGGAGTGGCTGAATGAGATCCGGATCGGCATTCAGGAATCGGAACTCTTCGGACATCACGCCGATGACGGTCCGCGGTCGCGAATCCACGGTCAGGCGACGGCCAATGACCGAGCCGTCACCGCCGTACCGCCGCTGCCAGTAGCCGTAGGTGAGCATCACCGTGTCCGGAGATCCCGGGGTATGGTCCTTCTGCGAGAACCGGCGTCCAATCAGCGGTTGCGCGCCGAGCACCTGGAGCGTGCCATGGCTGACGTACAGACTCTGGACCTGTTCCGGCTCGCCCTGTCCGGTCACGCTATCGCTGCCCGCGTTCCAGAGGCCCAACTCCTGAAAGCTGTGATTCTCGTCGCGGTAGGTGAAGAGCAACGCGGCCGACATTGACACGTCCGCATCGTCGCTCACGCCCGGTGCTGTGTGCTCCAGGCTCACCAACTCCCCGGGCTTCGGATAGGGCAACGGCTTGACGAGCACGCCGTTGACCACGCTGAAGACCGCGGTCGTGGCGCCAATGCCGAGCGCGAGCATGAGGCTGGAGACGATGGTGAATCCTGGCACCCTCCGCAGCGCACGCAAGCCGTAGCGGAGGTCGCGCACGGCGTCTTCGAGCAACGCGGAACGAAACTCATCCCGCGTGCCTTCCTTGACGCGCTCCATCCCGCCAAACCTGAGCATCGCCCGACGACGTGCCTCGTCCCGGCTCATAACAGCCCGCTCGTTCTTCTCGATTTGCTGATCGACGTGGAAGCGGATCTCTTCTTCGAGGCCGCGTTCGATCTCGTGCCGTCGCCCGATCGACCGAATCCGGCGCCAGGCCTCGGTCATCCATCTCATGAGGCTTCCCCGCTATTCGATGGTGGCCTGCAGCACCATGTTCACGGCGCGTGACATGCGCTGCCACTGCTCGATCTCATCGCTGAATCGTCGTCTTCCCTCACGCGTCAGCGAGTAGTAGCGCGCGCGGCGATTGTTCTCGGTAACATTCCACTCGGATCGAATGAGACCTTGACGCTCGAGCCGATAGAGCGCCGGGTAGAGCGTGCCCTGCCCGAGCTGCAACACGCTCTCCGACCATTGCTCGATGCGCTCGGTAATGCCCCAGCCGTGCATTGGCTCGAGCTGCAGCGCCTTTAGCACGAGCATGTCGAGTGTGCCCTGTAGAAGGTCGCTCTTGTCCTTGCTCACGTCTCTCCTTTCGATATACGAAAGAAGAATAGATCTGGTTCCTTTCGACTGTCAAGGGAACTGGCGCCTCCCCGTGGCGCCATGCTGCGACCAAACGCCATCACATTTGCGTTTGGTCGTGCTATTCGCTATTCTGACGGCATATGGTACGGCGGCGATACTGGATCGAGCGCCTCACCAAGGCATGGGAGCGGCGGTCGGTCCTCTGGCTCGCCGGTGTCCGCCGCGCCGGTAAGACGGTCCTCTGCCAAAGCCTTGATAACGTCGAGTACTTCGACTGCGAGCTGCCCCGCACGCGGCGGCTCATGGAGGCTCCTCAGGGGTTCCTCGAGGAGTTGCGCGGGCGCCGTATTGTCTTGGACGAAGTGCATCGTTTGCCCAACCCATCCGAGCTCTTGAAGATTGCCGCGGATCACTTCCCAGAGACCCAGGTCCTCGCGACCGGCTCCTCGACCCTCGAGGCGACGGCGAAGTTTCGAGACACCTTGGCCGGCCGCAAGGAAACCGTCTGGCTGACGCCCATGCTTCTGCCCGACCTCGAGGACTTCCGCCGCAGGAACCTTACACATCGCTTCCTGCGAGGTGGTCTGCCCCCATTCTTCCTCGCCGACGAGCTCCCTGAACGAGATTTTCAGGAATGGATGGATGCCTACTGGGCGAAGGACATCCAGGAGCTGTTTCGTCTCGAGCGGCGGTCGTCGTTTCAGCGGTTCGCAGAGTTGCTGTTCGCCCAGAGCGGCGGCCTGTTCGAGGCGACGCGGTTCGCGGCGTCGTGCGAGGTCAGCCGCCAAACGATCATGAACTATCTGGGCGCGCTGGAGGCGACGTTCGTCGTCCACGTCGTACGCCCTTACAGCACCCACAAACCGACCGAGATCGTGGCGGCTCCCAAGGTGTACGCCTTCGACACCGGCTTTGTCTGCTACCACCGCGGGTGGGTCACGCTACGACCGGACGATATGGGGCTGCTGTGGGAGCACGTCGTCCTCAACGAGATACAGGGACGCTTGCAGCACCGGGCCCTGCGTTACTGGCGCAACAAGCGAGGTGCCGAAATAGACTTCGTGCTGCCTCGCCGTGGCCGGGGTGACCCGATCGCCGTCGAGTGCAGGTGGACAACGGCGTCGTTCCACGAGAGCTGCCTTCTCGCCTTTCGGCGTCTCTATCCCAAGGGTGAGAGCTTCGTGGTCGCCAGGGACGTCGAGCAATCGTTCGTGCGCACGTACAACGGTCTCCGGGTCAGGTTTGTCTCCCTGGAGGGCCTAATCGCCCAACTCTCCGGTGAACCGCTGGCCGCGGCATGATTCCGAGCGACCTTTACTTGGCCTGGAGCATCTCCGTGTAGCGACGTTGCATTTCGGCACCGGAGACCTCTTCGATCTGATGGCCAATGTTCCAGCGATGGCCGAAGGGGTCCCGGATGCAGCCGGAACGCTCGCCGTAGAACTCGTCTTTCGGCTCCATTTCAATGGTCGCGCCCGCGCCGACGGCACGCCGAATCACCTCGTCCGCGTTGTCAACGTGAAGATGGATGGTGACGGGCGTGCCCATTCCGGGCTGCGGCGCCCTGATGCCGTACTCCGGGAACTCGTCGGACAGCATCAGCGTCGCGCCGCCGAAATCGAGCTCGGCGTGCCCGATGCGGCCACTGGGCTCGGTGAGGCGAAGCTTCTCCTTCGCCTCGAACGCTGTCGTATAGAAAGCAATGGCCTCCGCCGCGTTCGTGACGCAGAGGTAGGCGAACAATTCGCGAACCGCCATCGTGTCCCTCCTCTCGACGAAAGAACCAACCAACCCCTGGGAGCACAGTAGCGCCGTCGGCCTACTACCGACCCGAGGTGTCGTCCACGGCGTCGAACAGGCGCAACGGGTCGTCGGAAAGACGAAGAGCGATGTGCGCCTGCCCAGTCGGCAAGACATGTTCACGATGGGCCAGGAACGGCCGTGGCCCCTGCACTTCGTCCGTCGCCCAGACGACCTGCACGAACGGCCGCAGGGCCGGTCGGGGAGCTCGCTTCAGCACCATGGCATCGGCCAGAGACGTGTCGCTTCCATTGTGGCCCCGCGACCATCGGTTCTTCAAGGCGGAACGAGCATGACGCTCAGCTCCCGCGCCGGTTCGACGGCGGTGACGCTGTCCGGAGGTGGAGCAGTCATCCACCTAGGTATATCTTCGTGATCCATAATGTTCTCTACCTCATCTGCTACGTGCTCAAGCCTTGGAGTCTGAGATGCGCTACTTCGCCACGCTGTTCCTCGGTGCCGCGGCTGTCCTGCTCGTGGGGCCCGGGCCCGCACTCGCGCAGATCGACGCGCGAATGTTCCGATACCCCGACATCTCGGCCACGCACATCACGTTCGTGTATGCGGGCGACATCTGGATCGTTCCGAAGGAAGGGGGCGTCGCCTCGCACCTCAGCTCGCCCGCGGGCGAGGAGGCGTTCCCCCGCTTCTCTCCCGACGGATCACACATCGCGTTCAGCGCCAACTACGATGGCAACCTCGACGTGTACGTCGTGCCGGCGATGGGCGGCGATCCGGTGCGCGTCACCCATCATCCGGCGGCCGATCGGCTCCTGGACTGGCATCCCGACGGAGCGCGCGTGCTCTTCGCCTCGCAGCGCGAGAGCGGTCGCCAACGCTTCAACCAATTCTTCCTCGCTTCGGCTGAAGGCGGCCTGCCCGAGAAGCTGCCGGTCCCCTACGGCGAGTTCGCCGCCTTCTCGCCAGACGGTAAGGAGCTCGTCTACCTGCCGCAGTCGCAGGCATTCCGCACGTGGAAGCGCTATCGCGGCGGCTGGGCGCCCGACGTGTGGCTCTTCAACCTCACGAGCCTCGACGCGAAGAACATCTCGGCGAGCGAGGCAATCGACGAGCATCCCATGTGGCACGGCAACACGATCTATTTCGTGTCCGACCGCGGCCCCAGGCAGCGGCACAATATCTGGGCCTACGACCGAGCCACTGGGGCGGTCCGTCAAGTGACACGGTTCGACGAGTTCGACATCACGTTCCCTGCCATCGGTCCGAGCGACATGGTCTTCGAGGCGGGAGGGCGCCTGTACCGCCTCGACCTCGAGACCGAGCGAGTAGCCGAAGTCGCTATTCGTGTCGTGACCGATCGCTCGACGCTCAAGACGCGCACCGTGAAGGTTGGCGATTCGATCACGTCCGCCAGCGTGTCGCCGACCGGCAAGCGCGCGGTATTCGAGGCACGGGGTGATGCGTTCACGGTGCCGGCCGAGCACGGGCCAGTTCTCGACGTCACGCGCAGCTCCGGGGTCGCGGAGCGTTACCCCCGCTGGTCACCAGACGGTAAGACCCTTGCTTACTGGACCGACCGCTCCGGCGAATACGAGCTCGCGCTTCGTCTCGTCAGCGGAGCGGGCGAGGAGCGAGTCGTCACGAAGCTCGGTCCCGGTTACCGCTATCCTCCGCACTGGTCGCCGGACAGCACGCGCGTCGCGTTTGCCGACGAAAAGCTCCAGATTCAGCTCTACGACGTCGCGCGCAACGAGGCAACGGTGATCGATCAGAGCCCGATCTTCATGGACAACGGGACGCTACAACGCCTGCCGATCCACTGGTCGGCCGACTCTCGCTGGATCGCCTGGGCCCGGCCGGACGCGCAGACACGCAGCGAAGCGGTGTTCCTCTATGACACGAAGACAGCGCAGCGCCACCAGGTGACGTCTGGCTACTTCCAGGACTCGAGCCCGGTCTTCGATCCGGAAGGGCGCTACCTGTACTTCTTCTCGAACCGACACTTCGAGCCCGTCTACAGCGATTTCGACAATTCGTGGACCTACCCGAACGCCACGCACATCGTCGCCGTGCCGCTGAGAAAGGACGTGCCGTCGCCGCTGGCCGCGCGCAACGACGCCGAGGGGGAAGACGAAGCAGAGGAGGATGACACCGACGAGAAGAAGAAGAAGGAAGCAAGCGAGCAAGACGAGGCAGATGAGACGGAGAGCGAGCAAGACGAGAAGGATGCGACTGACGAGAAGGATGAGAAGCCGAAGCCGGTGGAGATCGACATCGAGGGCTTCGAAGCGCGGGCCGTCGTTTTGCCGCCGAAGCCAGGCAACTACGCGGATCTCTTCGCCGTGAACGGCAAGGTGCTCTACCGGCGCGGGCCGCGTACGGGCTCCAGCGACGAGAAGAGCCCCCTTGTCTATTTCGATCTCGAGGAGCGCGAAGAGAAGACCGTGCTTGCGGATGCCGACGGTTTCGAGCCGACCTTCGACGGCAAGAAGCTGTTCGTCCTCCACGAGAAGAAGTACGCGATGGTCGAGCTCGACGAGAAGCAGAAGTTCGAGAAGCCGATGCGGACTGCCGAGATGGAGGCGGTCATCGATCCGGCGGCCGAGTGGCGACAGATGTTCGCAGACACCTATCGCCTCGAGCGTGACTTCTTCTACGACCCGAACATGCACGGCGTCGACTGGGCGGCGGCGCGCGACCGCTACGCGAAGCTGCTGGACGCGGCCGTCACACGGTGGGACGTGAACTTCGTCCTCGGGGAGTTCATCGCCGAGCTGAACGCGTCGCATACCTACCGCGGAGGTGGCGACGAGCAGAAGGCACCCACGCGTGGCGTCGGCATGCTGGGCGCGGACTGGGCGCTCGAGAACGGCGCGTATCGCATCGCGCACATCGTGTCGGGCGGGACGTGGAGCGCCGATGTGCGGTCGCCACTGGCCGAGCCCGGTGTCGACGTCGAACAAGGCGACTACGTGCTCGCCGTGAACGGCAGTCCACTCGATACGGCAAAGGACCCCTGGGCGGCGTTCCAGGGGTTGGCCAATGAGACGGTCGTCCTCACGGTGAACGAGAAGCCCACGGTCGATCGTGCCCGACGTGTCGTCGTCAAGTGCCTCACGGACGAGACGGAGCTGCGGTTTCGGGCGTGGGTCGAGGAGCGCCGCCAGCGCGTCGCAGAAGCCACGAAGGGCCGTGTGGGCTACGTCTACGTGCAGAGCACGGGGAGAGACGCGCAGAACGAGCTCATACGGCAGTTCATGGCGGCCTGGCGCAAGGACGGCCTGATCATCGACGAGCGGTTCAACAGCGGCGGGCAGATTCCGGACCGCTTCGTCGAGCTGCTCAATCGCCCGATTCTCAGCCACTGGGCCGTCCGGCACGGCGAAGACTGGCAGTGGCCACCGGTGGCACACCGCGGACCGCAAGTGATGCTCATCAACGGCTGGAGCGGCTCGGGCGGCGACGCCTTTCCGTTCTACTTTCGCGAGGCGGAGCTCGGGCCGCTCATCGGGACGCGAACCTGGGGCGGCCTCATCGGCATCAGCGGAGCGCCGGGCCTGGTCGATGGCGGGACGGTCACCGTCCCCACGTTCCGCATGTACGACGTGAAGGGACAGTGGTTCGCCGAAGGGCACGGGGTGGAGCCGGACATCGAGGTGCCCGAAGATCCCTCGGAGCTCGCACGAGGTACGGATCCTCAGCTCGAGCGGGCGATAGCCGAAGTGCTCGACCGGATCGCGAAGCAACCCGCTGCACCGTCGCGCCCGGCGTATGAGCGCCGCGTGCCGAAGCCAGTGATTGAAACGGGAGGGCGTTAGAGGTCCTTGGTTCCTGGTTCGAGGGTTCGGGGGTTAGGGCCTGTCAGGGAATAAGTGTGCCGTTCTGGGTGTCGAGGCGCCCGTCTGGCGAGGCGCGAGGAGTGCGCATACCGGGAGTATGTAAGCGACGAGCAACGCTGCCAGACGGGATGCATCGGCAGCCAGAATGGTGCACTTATTCCCTGACAGGCCCTTAGCCTGAACGAAGAAGCGTGAGCAGAAAAAGGGGACAGGGCCCTCTTCGGGCGGCGTCAGTTCCGAAAGAGGAGTCTGTCTCCTTTCTCGAGCGTCACGTTATCGGGAAACGCGCTCCCCATTCGGCGTCGCAGGTGCGCTTCCGTGCGGATGATCTCTCCATCGGCAGCGAGGGGCCGCACCAGATGAACCGTCGCAGGTGCGGCCAGCGCCATCAGCTCGGGCAGGTCCGTCACCTCGAGCACGCCGGGTAAGAAGAGACGAGCGGGCGCTCGATAATCGCGCGTGGCCGCGAGATCGGAGTAGCTGACGATCCCCTCTTCGACCCACAGCGCATTCACATCGTTTTGGGCGGCGGCAAAGAGCCCTGCCGGCGTCACGATGCCAGCGACGTGCAGGACACGCTCGGACGCAGGGTCCGGCAGCTGCTGTTCCAGGAACGCCAGGCCCGTCAGGAGATCGCGCGCCTGCCAGGCAACCACGCTGGTGCCGAGGAGCCACGCACGCGCGGCGAGCTGGTAGTCGGACGAGTAACCACCGTCCTGTCGCGACGGCGCCAGCAGACCAGCGCCACGCACGTTCAGCTCGAGGGCAACGTAGCCGCGCTCTGCCCAAGCGCGCGCAGCCTCGCCAGGTTCATCGGATGCGTTCTCACTCTCCGCGCTCTCTCGACCATCGGCCACGAGCACCGTTCCGCGCGGGCGCTGCTCCCGCGGATGAACGAGTAGCGCGCGCAACGTCAGGTTGGTATCGACGGTCAGCTCCAGACGCTCGGTTCGCAGACCACGCGTTGGCCCCACATCTTCGCGATGCACAGCAGACGCTGCTGGAAACTCGTCGGGAAGCTGCAGCAGCGCGCGCAGCGAGGCTGGCGTTGCAGATGAGCGGGTCTGCTTCAAGCGCCGCGCACGATCGAGGTTGACGTCGAAGATCGTGCGCGACTCGAAGGCTGTCGCCACCTGTCCAGTTGGTGTCGCACGCAACGCTTCGGCCGTCTCTATCGTCACGTCGCCCTCGGCCGAGCCGGCAGCGCCGCCGCGCCACCATTTCTGGAACCACGCATACGCCGCTTCGCGTAGTGGCTGCGACCAGCCGTGCTTGTCGTCGTGCTCGGCGTGTGCCACGCGGTCGGCCGCGTCAATCGCCTCGTACGCACGCCGCACTTCAGCCATGGTCGCGCGTGCGCCGTCGATTGGGAAAAAGTCCTGGATGGCGCTCGATACGAGGTACGGCCGTGGCTGCGCGGCGATGATGAGATCCGAGAAGTCGAGCCCACGTGCCAGGAATCCGGGCAGAACCTGCTCCATGTCCTGCGGTCCCCGCTCTTTCCACAGCTCTGCCCAGGACGTGATGTAGCAGGACGAGTTGATCGCCGAGAGGCGCTCCTCGACCACGGCGAGCCAAGCCGTCTGGGTGCCGCCGCCCGAGTTGCCGGCCACACCCAGACGCTTGGGATCGACGTCTGAGCGCGTCAACAGATAGTCGATCGCTCGAACGCCGTCCCACGCAAAGTAGCGGGCGATGCTGGTGCCCGTGAGCAGACACTGTTGGCCCGCGTGCCTATGCTCGGGGGTGCCAATGCCAACGCGTGACGTGCCGGTCGCCGGATCGAAGTATTCGAGACGCTCACCTTGACCGGGTGGATCGTAGGCCAGAACGATGATGCCGCGGCGTGCGAGGCTGATCCACACGTGCTGGTAGATCGGCGCCGCCTTTCCCTCGTCTGAGTGTCCAGCCGTGCCGAGCAGGGCCGGAAAGGGGCCGGATCCAGTCGTGGGCACGTAGAGATTGGCTGCTACGAAGAAGCCCGGGAGGCTCTCGAAGACCAGGCGCTCAATGCGGTAGTCGCCGCGATCGAGCCGCCCGGTGATGCGTGCGTTCAAGGGGGCACGCTCTGCCGGAAGGCCGCCCATCGCTTCGAGCACTTGACGGCGAACCTCGGTGGCCCGACGCCGGATCTCCTCGGCGGTCGAGGCGTCGCTTCTCTTGCGAGCGCCGTTGCTGAGGGCCTGCTCGGCCTGGGCATCAAGCCAGTCGTCGAACCGCGCGGCCGGCGTGGCGTCCTGAGCCGCATGCGCTTCGCGTTGGGTCTGTGGTGTAGCGCAAACGACCAGAGTCGCCGCAAGTACCAGCAGTGCTCGGGAGGGCATGACCACCGATAATAGCCCAGAGCGACCGAGCCGGCACCAGTGGCAGCACTTCCTGAGGAACGCCGATCAGCGCTCGACCTCCTGATCCGCGGCTTCCATCCGGAAGAAGCTGTCGTCGATGGCTGGATTGATCTTCACGCCGCTCAGCGTAATGGTCGTCATGGGGCGGCCGTTCATGAGCATCTCGGTCCGAAAGGGCAGCATGATGCCGTCGACCTTTCGCCAGTCCGAAAGGCGCTCCTCGCGCACGACCTTCTTGCCCTGGACCTCGGCCTGCATGACGACTCGGAGAATGAGCCCCGTTGCATCATCCAGGTAGAGCACGGGACTCGGACCCTCGGGATAAGACAGTTGCAGCTTGTGCGCCCTCTTGCCGTCGACCTGCACGGTACCCTGCTCGTCGATCTCGATGTCGCGTTCCTCGTAATCCAAGAAGGGCGGATCGAAGGTCGCTTCGGCTCTCGCCGACTCTGCAGCCTCGCCGGTCACGAGCTGCGGTTTATCCCCCATGCGCGGATGACGCACCCAGAGGTCTTTCCCGTCGAACGCGTTCGTGATGATCTGATCGTCGATGCGGACATCCTGGCGTCTCAAGTTCGGGCGCTTGGTCCACAGCGTGAGCTCCGCCTTCTGCCCTTCGGGACCGGTCATCGTGCCATTGCTCTGAATGGCTTCGAGGCGCCGCCATGCGGCCTCGCCGCCCAACGCGGTCAGGTTCTTTCGAGCGAGCTCGTCGACGGTCTGTGCGAAGCCGTCCGAGCCCCAAAGACACAGGAGTCCGACCAGGGCGATGCTCTTGATGAGCTTGTGCATGATTTTCCCTCCGAACGTGCAGACCATGGCGACACGATCTGCATTCTCATCGTAGCGCAGGGGCGGACGAGCTGTGCTATGTACCCGCCATGGACTGGTCGACATGAAAATCCTGTCGTGGAACGTCAACGGTATTCGGAAGCGAGCCGGTGAGGTTGCCGAGTTGCTCGCCCGCGAGGCGCCTGATGTGGCGTGCCTGCAAGAGATCAAAGCGTCGGCGGATCTCGTGCCAATTGCCCTCTTCGAGATGGCCGGCTACTGGAGCTACTGGCATGGCGGCAAAGGGTACTCGGGCATCGCGCTGCTGGTTCGGCGCGCGCACAGCGCGCGCCAGCCGGAGTTCTCCCATCCCGACTTCAACGTCGAGCATCGGATTGCCACGACTTCCATGGGAGGTCTCACGATTGCGTCCGTTTACGTGCCCAACGGCGGACGGGACTTTCCAGCCAAGCTGCGGTTTCTCGAAGCCATGGGGAACTACGTGGCGGCAACCCGGACACAAGGGGAATCGGTCGTGCTGTGCGGTGACATGAACGTCGCGCGAGCGGAGATGGACGTCCATCCGAAGGAGCGGAAGGCCAACGCCGTCGGCCAACGTCCAGACGAGCGTGCGCTGTTCGAGCGTGTGCTCGATCAGGGTCTCGTCGACGTCGGCCGGACGTTCGATCCGGACAACGATGGCCTGTTCACCTGGTGGGCGCCGTGGCGCAGCATGCGTCAACGGAACATCGGCTGGCGCATCGACTACATCTTGGCGGCAACGCCCGTGGCTGGAGCGACCCGGAGCTCCCGTGTCCTCGCGGAATTCGGCACCAGCGATCATGCGCCGCTCGTCGCGGAGTTCGACGTCTGATAGTCTCGCACGGCGCGCTCGGCGAACGCGCGCTACCAAAGAAAGGTAGGGCCGCCTCGCCGAGGCGGCCGCGCGGTACGGACCAACCACGAAGGACGGCGGCCAGCCGTCAACCTTCACCCTTGCGGAGCTGCTCCTTCAAGTAATCACAGGACCGCACGGTAAGCGCCATGATGGTCAGCGTGGGGTTCTGGCAACCACCGGACGTGAAGCCTGCCGCGTCCATGACGAAGAGATTCTTGACGTCGTGTGCTTGTTGGAACTGATTGAGCACCGACGTCTTTGGGTCAGCACCCATACGAGCGACACCCATCTCGTGGATGCCGAAGCCGGGAACTCGATCAGGGACGGCGAACGGCACGATGTTCTTTCCGCCCGCCGCCTCCAACATCTCGGCGGCCGTCTCCGCCATGTCCGGGATGATCGCCCGCTCGTTCTCACCCCACGCCATGTGAATGCGGAGCACGGGAATGCCGAACGTATCGACGACGCCGCGGTCGATCTCGACATAGTTCGTCTCGTACGGCAAGCACTCGCCAAACCCGGAGAGCTTGACCGTGGTCAGGCCCTCTTCCACGGTAGCTTTGTATCTCGCGCCGAATCCAGCCGCACCCATGTTGAACGAGGTGGCCCCGCCCCCCTGGAAGCCGTAGCCGCGCAGGAACTTGCCAAACGGCCTCTCACTCTTGCGGTTACGAAAGCGAATGACGTACAGGCCGTTGGGCCGCCGCGGGGCGTTGTGGGATGGCTTCTGGGAAAATTGTGGAAACTCCGCCTCTGCGCCGCCCGCCACCCACATGTGGTCCATCAGGTACTTACCAAGGACGCCGCTCGAGTTCGCCAGACCGTTCGCGTACCGCCGGGTCGCGGAGTTCAACAAGATGCGGACCGATTCGAGCGCCTGCGCGCACAATATGACGACGCGGCCGAAGATCTCTTTCGGCTGTCGCGTCACGCGATCGATGTAGACGACACCCTTCGCGCGGCCGGTTCCCTCGTCCATCACGACCTGATACGCCATCGCGTTGGGCACGAGCGTGCAGCGGCCGGTCTCGATAGCATCCGGAATCGTCGTGAACGCCGCGTTGAAATACGAGCGGGTCACGCAGCCGCGCTCGCAGGGGCCGCAGTAGTGGCACGCTGCGCGTCCATTCACAGGGCGCGTGAGATTGGCGGATCTGCCAAGCGTCACGATCCGGCCGAACTTTGCCTTGACGTTCGTGCGCAGGGCTGTCTCTGCGCATGTCATGCCCATGGGTGGCAAGAAGTGACTATCCGGCAGCTCCGGCACGCCCTCGGCAATACCCGTGATGCCGACGTACTGCTCGACGATCTCGTAGTACGATGCCAAATCCGCGTGGCTGAGCGGCCAATCCATCCCAAAGCCATCGGCTGAAGCCGCCTTGAAGTCGAGATCGCCGAACCGATAACTTTGGCGTCCCCACACGTTCGTGCGCCCACCGACGATCCGCATGCGCCCTTGCCAACTGAAAGGCTTGCCGTCCGGCGTGGTGTACGGCTCTTCGAGGTCGTTGGCGAACCAGTCGTAGTTGTACTCCTGGCAGGCGTAGCAGTCTTTTTGGCGCGGCCGCGTGCGGCGAATCAGCTCCGCGACGCGATCGCGATACTTCACCTGGAAGGGCGGGATATGCTCCCGGTTGTCTTCGGCCGTGTGCGGCCGGCCGGCATCGAGCAAGGCGACCTCCAACCCTGCCTCGGAGAGGCGCTTCGCCGCCCACCCCCCGGAGGCGCCCGCGCCGACCACGACCACGTCGAACGTCTTGCCCGCCGCCTCGCCACCCTGCTGCAACACCCGAACCTCCTTGCTCCCACCGGGAACCGGTGTCGATTGAGTTGTGAGTTCTCGGAGCTTAATGCAAGACCAGGATGTGTGTCATCTCTTCATCTCCTCCTGTATTCTTGGCACCAAAGCAACGCGCAAGTCACGTTCAACCCGAGGAGGGGCCATGGGATTCAGACGCGCTTCGATGTTCGCCCTGGTGGCAGCGTTGCTGCTGCCGCCGAGCATGCTCACGGCGCAGGCACCGCCGCCACAGACTGACGAGGCGGACGCCCCGCGCACGGTCTGGTACTTCTACCGGGTCAAGTGGGGGGCCCAGGAGCGGTTCCTCGATCTCTTCCAGAAGAACCACTACCCCGTTCTCCAGGAACAGCTCGGGTCGCGGCTCGTGTCCATCAACACCTACGTGCCGACGTATCATGGCGACGGCCGGGCCGATTGGACGTTTGCCGTGGCCCTGACGTTCAAGAACACCGCGGCGCTCGTGCAGCCAGTCGATGAAATTGCGATTGCACGACAGCTCTACAAGGATTTCGCCGTCTGGCGTCAGGAAGAGCGCGAGCGCTTCGAGCTCCTAGAGGCGCACTGGGATGTGCCGCTGAACGAGATCGACCTCGAAACGCGGGAACCGTCAGGCGAGGGAGCACGCTAACCAGGCACCGGCCATCGGGAGCCAGCGGTGCACAGAGCGACAGTACGCTTCGTCGTCGTCGCCAAACAGCCGGCGTAGTGTCGGCTCTTCCTAGAGGACGACGAAGAGGTGAACGATTATGGCGAGCACTGCCGTCACCGCAAGCACGGACCAGGAGCGCCAGAGAAGCCCCAAGCCGAGCCAGGTCAGCAGGCCACCGACGTACATCGGGTTCCGAACGTAGCGATACGGTCCGACAATGACCAGCGCTCGTGGCGGGTCGAACGGCGCGGGCGTTCCGCCGCCGCGCACGACAAAGCAAGCTGCGCACGCTAGAGCGAGGAGGCCACCAGTCAACATCAGCGCCGCGCCGACCGGCATTACGCTCGCTGGAAGCATTGTGTCGGAAGGCGCGTCGAGGTCTGGCGCGCTGAGCGCGAGCCACGTGAAGGCGAGAACGAAGCCAGCCATGTAAGTGACGGCACGGATCGCAACGGCGATCGTCTGCATGACACCCTCCACCTTGTCACCCAATGCCAAGGAGATCGTTCAAGGAGCCTACGAGGTACTTCCAGAGGAGGTAGTACGCCACCAAGCCGAGCGGCAAGACCACCGGGAACAACTGTGCGGCGGTCAACGGAAAGGGAACGCCTACGGCCCTCGCCACGAGATATCCAGCCGGCACGAGCAGGAGTGGTAGAAGCGCGCCGTGGAGACCAATCGGCCAGCTCACGCGCTTTCGCAGCCACACGTAGAGGATGTTCCACGCGCCCCAGGAGTTTGGCACGGCCGCCATCGGAAAGACGACCACACGCTCGACTGGCACGTCGACGTCGTAGACGTAGCGAGCGATGACGAAGGCCGTCAGGATGACCAGCAGAAACAGCGTCGGCAGGGTGATCCCTGCCATGTACGCTCGGATGTACGGGTGCGTCTTCATACCGAGCTCCGAGATGGTAGGGCGCGCTCGCCGAGCGCGCCGTTACGGCCGCCTCGGCGAGGCGGCCCTACCTAGAGCAACGACAGGAATGGCAACAGAATCTCCGGCAGGAAGGCGGCCGTTGCCACTAACCCTCCAACGAGCACCCAATCGACGAGCGACACACGTCGCGGCGGCTCGTCCAGGCGCCTCGCCATGCGCGGCCACAGGTCGCGACGAAGCCGCAGGTCGACGGGCGGCAGCGCCTGCTGCAGCAATGCTCGGATTCGCTCCTCACGTTGATTCGCCATCGTCACTCCACGAGATCACTGAGCCAGCGTCGCATGTGGCGCACGGCGCGGAAAACACGCGACTTCACAGTGCCCACCGACACACCCAGCGCGTCGGCAATCTGGTCGTATGGCTGTTCCTCGACCAATGCGAGAGTCGCGGCGGCGCGCAGCTTCGGTGAGAGGCGGTCCAACGCGCCGCCAATCCTCTGTCGTATCTCTCGTTGTTCGAGCACATCGACCGCATCCGGCTGAGTCTGCGGCTCGGGCACCCTCGAGGGATCGAGCTCGACCTCCACGCGGTGCCGCTTCAGGTGCTCCAGCGCGAGATTCGTGGCTATCCGCCGCGCCCAGGCGCCAAAGCTTCGCGTCGCGTCGAACCGAGCATGAGCACGGTAGATGCGCCAGAAGGCGTCGATTGTCAGCTCCTCGGCCACGGACGGGTTCCGGACGAGGCGAACGATCCAGCCGTACACCTCTCCTTGGTGCTGGCGGAACAGCGTCTCGAACGCGTCGAGATCGCCGGCCGCAAACCGTTGCAGCAGGTCCATCCACGTGCTCTAAAGGCTCTTACCGCCGAAGGGACGCCGCGGTTCCCTCCGCTGCCCGACCGACGGCCGCACCAAGCAACACCTGAGATCGGCGCCAGTCCACGGAGGCGGTTCATGCCGACAAGGCCGGCGTGCTTCCTCTCTCTGTGCTTCCTCTCTCTGTTGTTGACAAGTGAAATGTCCGGTTCTTGTTTGACACGTGATCTGTCCGGTTCGTTCTCAACTCCAAGGAGAAGAATGGCTGTGGGAATGTGGGAATCTCGCGTTCTGTGCGAGATTTCCAAGCGCCTGTGGGCATCGTTCTGTGATGTCCACCGGCGCGTCATTTCCACAGCGGGGTTCATGCCGTTGCCGCTGTGGCGCCCGTGCTGCGGGTGCGGGCTTGGCACCTACAGCCATCTGGCCGATCTGGTCGCGCCCGCGGAAGGCGATATCGGATCCTCGATGGCGGACAAGGAGTCGCCTCACGCGTGGGCGGCGTTCCGCGACGAGCGGATTGCAGCCCTCCGGCGCGCGGGCGGGCGGATGATCTGGCAGTTCAACGAGAACGAAGAGCTGACGCGCCTCCTGCTGGACGACGCGTGCGATCGTGGCACGCGCATAGCAGTTTTGGCGATTACCGGCGCTCTTGGAATGTTCGCGTCCGTGCTCGCTGATTCCGACCCGGCCGCGGAGCGCTTCTGGCCTCAGTGGCGTGGGCCGGAGGCAACGGGTGGGTCGAAACAGGCTGATCCACCGATCGAGTGGAGCGAGACGAGCAACATTCGATGGAAGGTGGAGATCCCCGGGCGCGGCTCGGCGACTCCTGTGATCTGGGGTGATCGGCTCTTCCTCGTGACCGCGGTTCCGAAGGATGTGTCAGGAGCGGATGCTCACGAGCCGCGAGGCGGCGTCGAGCCGAGAGAGGTTCACCGCTTCACCGTCATGGCGCTCGACCGGCGTACGGGGCGGGTTGTTTGGGAGCAGGTCGCCAAGGAAGGAGCCCCTCACGAAGGGGCGCATCGCGAGCACGGCACCTGGGCCTCGAGCTCGGCGGTGACCGACGGTGAGCGTGTGTTTGCCTCCTTCGAATCGCATGGCCTGTACGCCTATGACATGGATGGCAAGCTCCTCTGGCAGAAAGACCTCGGCGACAAGCAGATGCGCAACGAGTTCGGCGAAGGAAGCACGCCCGCGCTCTACAACAATCGGCTCGTGCAGGTCTGGGATCATCAGGGCGACTCCTTCATCGTGACGCTCGATGCACTGACCGGAAAGGAGCTCTGGCGGCGCGAGCGTGACGAGATCGACTCCTG